>SCUP01000293.1 GCA_004297665.1 Nitrosarchaeum sp.
TACTTGGAATTCATCAAGATTACTTTTCATTTTATAATTGTCAACTTCCTTTGGATCAGCTGATTGAGCTAACCAATAAGGTAATTTTGCTGGAACAAAATCCCTGTAAGTAATAATTCCCACTGGGATTCTATTACGCTGAATAACAATTCTTGCAATTCTATTATGAATTAACAAACTTTCTACATACAATAATGAGTCCCCAGGCATAGCAGTAATTACATTTCTAGTCATAATCTTTGAAACCTTTAGAGGGGATATTGCATGTGTCAAAAAAATAGACGCAAGATCAGTCTTTGTAACTAATCCCTCCAAAATACCGTTGTTGCCTAAAACAATTATGGAACTAATGTGGTTTTTTTTCATTAATTTAGCACAATCATAAATTGAATCTGTTTTCTTTACTGTGATTAATTTTTTAGACATAAAACCAGAAATTTTGACAGATTTTATTGGTTTGTCTCCAAGTGCATAGATCGTTTTTGCAATGTCTTTTTCGGTAATTATTCCAACTGGGTGTTTTTTTGCATCTGTTACTACAAGTCGTTTTAAATTATGCCTAAGTAATACTTCCCTAGCATCCAATAGACTGGCATTTAGGTTAATAGTAATAGCTCTTTTAATTATTTTATCAAGATCTGCGTTTTTTAACAACATTAATCTCAAATTGGTTTTACCGGTTAAATACATCTACTCAAATATCATTTATGAATATCAATCATGAAAATCTAGCTTTTCTTTTAATTTAAAATGGGGTGATTTTACAATAAGTATAGCGATGATTACGGACACAATTCATGCCCATATGAGAGATATTCAATCTACTAAAATAAAACATCTAATTTCAAAAGCAACCACCATAGAGCCAACAGATACACTTGCACATGTAATCAGTAAAATTACCAAGAATAATTCTTATGACGTTTTTTATCTTAAAGATAAAAGTGTGCTTTCTACAAACATTAGAGCATTGTTAAATGCCAAAAACATCAATAACATGAAAGTTGAACCATTTCTTTATCCAATCCACCATGTGACCCAAAATGATTCTGTTCAGAAAGTAGCAAACATAATCACTCATTATAGAATAAGAGAAGTACCGGTAGTAGACAAGAACAGAATAATTGGTGTGGTGACAGCCAAACAAATTATCAAACTACTTTCATCAAAAGATAACAAATGGATTAAAGCTAATCTGATTTACACTCAAAATCCAATCACAGTACCTTCTAGTGAATCTATTAGTAATGCAAGACGAATTATGACTACTAAACGAATTGACCACCTTCCAGTATTGAATCAAGGTAAAATTAAACAGGTTCTTACGTCATACCATGTACTGCAATCAATCATGCCATCGGAAAAACAAGGACAAAAATCTATGGTACCAAGAACGGAACATGCATTAGAACTTAAAATTGGTAGCATGGGAAGTACTAGAATTCCTCAATGTTTGGCCAGTGATGATTTAAACAAAGTTATCAATTCAATGCTTAAAGCAGACGCCACGTGTTGTTTAGTTAATCTGCATGATAATCTTCAAGGCATTATCACTTTTAGAGACATACTCGGTTTACTTGCATCCAAATTAGAAACTCCAATTCCATTATACATTGTTGGCATGCCAGAAGATCAACAAAATGTAAATTTGATTAGTTCAAAATTTGGAAAAACGCTCAAGAAATTACAACAAGTGTATTCAGATATACATGAAGCTAGAGTTTCAATAAAACAACAAAGAACGGGTAATAGAAAAGAAGGAAAATATGAGGTATCTATTATGATTATTACTCCTCATCATACTCCTCTAATTTATCATTCAGTTGGATTTGATTTAAGTGAAGTCTTAGAAGATCTAAGTGACAAATTGTTAAGAGTTTTATCTAAACGGGCAAAAAATAGAACTAAAGACAGTATCCGGAAAATCGGATTGCCTATATTCTAATTATGAAAATTAGTAAAAAAACATCTCATGAAAATATCATACTAGTTGGTTTTCCAGGCAATGGTCTTGTAGGAACCTTCACAATTTCCTATTTAATACATAATTTAGATATGGAACAAATTGGAGAAATAGAACACCCGGATATTCCACCTACATTGTTTATTGAAGACGGAGAAATATTACCACCAATTAGAATCTATAAAAAAGATAATATTTTTGTCATAATGTCTGATCTCCCATTTGATCCGTATTTAGCATATGATTTTGCGGAATCCATACTAGAATATTGTAAAAAAAATGATATTCAGAAAATAATTATGGTGAGTGGCATGGAGTCAATCAACAAAGACCCCAAAACACCAAAAATCTATGGATTAGTAACACACCAATCTTTAGAAGAAACACTATACACAAATCAGATTTCTAAATTTTTAGCAGGTTCAATTTTTGGAACAGACGCAGCAATGATAACAGTTTTTAGAAAATCCAAAATTCCCACATTAGTTTTGTATACTGAATGTCATCCATTCTTTCCTGATCCAGAAGCTTCCATTATAGCAATCACGACTCTAGCCAAAGTTTTGAATATTGGAGTAAATACAACAGATATTCAAAAGAAAATGGAACGACTAAGAATTCAACATAGAAATCTAATGGAAGAAACAATCCGTGCTTTACAGCAGCAACAACTAGAAAACCAACCTAGTAGAGTTCCACAAATTTATCGGTGATCTCATGATTGAAAATAATGATAAAGAATTTGAAATTAGAATTGCTCCATCATCAATAAGTTCATTATTCAATGATGACATTGAACGTCAAATTCTTTCTCCTCTTTCATGTTTAAGAGAATACGGAACATATTGGTTACTTGAGTTTGATCTTCCCTTAGTAAATAAAAAAGATATTAAAGTTACATTTGATGAAAATTCTATCAGTGTGGAGGCTAGACTAAAAGAAACATATTCTGAAGAAAAATTCGGCAAAAAAACAAAATTTGAATATTTTAAAAAGACAATTACACTTCCAGGAAAAATCGATAACAAAAAAACTTCTGCCAAATTTGAAAAAGGTAGATTAAAAATAACAATCCCAAAGGCAGTTTTTAGTAGTAAAATAAAAATAAAATAATTATTTGAAGAACTTATCTATCTGACTCTATATTTGAAAGTTAATTTTCCAAACTCTTCAATCTCAGATCCACTAAGACCCATTTTTGCCATTTCTAGTGTTTTAGATTAACCTCAGTGTTGTTTTCTTTATTTCCTCATTACTCAAATTTTTTGAGTTGTTTTAACTGACTTTATAGATTTCCTTGGATACTATCATTTTACTATTAAAACAGGAATCTTTGCTTTATGCATTACATAATTTGAAGTACTTCCTAGAAATGTTTCTTTGGCACCGTCCATGCCTCTAGCACCAATAACAATCATGTCATACTTTCCTGTCTGTGCAAACTTAACAATTTCAGAACCGGTATGACCGCCTCCAGTTTTGTACTTGAATGATGCTCCTGCTTTTTGAGCTCGTTTCATTGCTGGCCCAATTGCTTTGATAGCTTTTGTTTGTGCATCATCTTTCATTTTTTGTGTATATTTTATTCCTGCAGCTAGTGGCAAATGAAATACATAAAATCCAGTAATTTCTGCGCCACTGCCTTTTGCAATTTCAATTGCTCGATCTAATCCTCTAATGGAATTATTAGATCCATCCAGTGGAACAAGAATTTTGTTAAATTTTGCCATATCTCTAAGGTTAATTCTTCAGATATAAAAAACAGCATGATTCTCACAAGTGATATTCTTGTTGAAAATAATAAATTGAATATTTTGCATTCATTAATGAAAATTATAACATCTGTTTTTATAGAAATGATATTTGTGTCATATTATGTCTGTCATTGATATTTGTAACAAGCCAATTTCCATTCTAAAGAATTCAACAATATCAGATATAATTAAAAAATTATTAGAAAATAATCTCAGTAGATTAATTGTTGTGGAAGATGGAAAACCTGTAGGAATTATAACTGAAAAAGATATTGGGTTGTTTCTTTTTTCTGAGACCACTAAACAAGGATTAGATGACATAATGATTAGCAAAATAATGAAACCAATTATATTTATTGAAGAGACTTCAACACCTGAAAATTCAGCAAAAATGATGCTGAAAAAAGGAGTTAGTTCTTTAGCAGTAGGAACTAAAGAAAATCTTAGAGGAATTTTTACAAAGACTGATCTTATAAAATATTATTTAGAAAATTATTCAGGAAATAATAAAGTGGTTGATTTTATGACACATGAGTTTATCTTTACTCATACAGCAGCACCGCTATTCAAAGTTGTAAGAAAAATGTTAGAAAATAAAATATCTAGAATTATTGTAAAGGATCAAAATGAAAAATCAGTAGGCATAATTTCATTTAGAGATTTATTTAGAATTTCTATCGAACTAGGTAGTGAAGAAGATGATTCGGGCTTTACCATTTCAGAACAAATAAGGAAAGGATTTCTTTCGGAGGAAGGATTTGGAGGTATTTCATTAGCACGCGATGTGATGAGTAAAGGAATTATCTCAATAAAATTCAATGATGACTTGAAAAATGCATGTAAACTAATCTTAGAAAATAACATTAGTGGTTTGGCAGTACTTGATGGAAATAATTCTCTTACAGGCATAATCAGTAAAACAGATATTATAAAAAATATTACAGTTTAAGCAAATTTTAAGAATATATTAAAACAAGCAATACTTTGAACTGTAAACATGAAACTGCATTTTGATGATTTTATTTATGGGTCTATTGATGGCTCAGTGACAACTTTTGCAATTGTGGCAGGAGTTATTGGTGCTTCATTATCTCCTGGAATCATTTTGATTTTAGGTTTTGGCAATTTGTTTGCAGATGGATTTTCAATGGCTGCAGGAAGTTATCATGCATCAAAAGCTAGAAATCAATTCATCGAGATGAAAAGAAAACAAGAAGAATGGGAGATTGACAATATGGCAGAACAGGAAAAAGAGGAAATCAGAGAGATTTACAAAAAGAAAGGATTCAAAGATGAATTATTAGAAGAGATAATTAAAACAATTACGTCAAGACGAAAAGTGTGGGTGGATACAATGATGAAAGAAGAATTAGGATTAATTGAGGACGAAAAAGATCCATTGGATAGCTCAGTAAGTACTTTTGTGGGATTTAATTTGATTGGAGTAATTCCGTTAATTCCATTTATGATTTTGATTTTCATAGGAATTAATACAACTTCAGAATCTTTTGTTTATTCAATAATCTCTGTAATGGCTGCATTTTTTCTTGTAGGTATGATTAAAGGTAAAATTGTTAAAAAATCAAAAATAAAATCAGGATTTTACACATTAATCATTGGCGGGATTGCAGCTTTGGTTGCATATTTTGTAGGATATGGATTGAATTTTTTAGTGTAGTTTGATGCATGTTTAAAGTGATTTTATATAATCGCGTATAGTTTGAGCGGATATTTTTAATAATCCACTCTCAGATTTGTTTAATTTTATTTCTATGATTTCTTCAACTCCATATTTGTTTATTTTTACAGGAATTCCCATGGAGACGTCTTTTTCACCATATTCGCCGTTTAATACAATTGATGCAGGCATAACTAGTTCATCATTTTTGATTATTGATCTAATAACATCAAAAGTATGCTTGGCAATACCAAACTGCGATCTACTGCCAAAAATTCTTAGAGATTTCCAGTAATCTCGAATTTCTGTTGAAATTGTTTGTTTTTCTGCCTCATCAATTATTTCAAGTATGTTTTTTTCATTAATTTTTACTTGAGAAAATATAGGCACCATAGAATCACCATGTTCACCTAACACTAGTGCATCAGTAATTTGTGATTGTTTAATCTTAAATTTTTCTGAAAGTAAGTATCTAAATCGACTAGAGTCTAAACTTGATGCAATACCTATTACTTTATTTCTTGGTAATTGAGTTTCTTTTTGAAAAACAAATGTAAGAATATCTAATGGATTAGAAACTATCAATACAATTGCAAAAGGGCAGTATTTTTTTATTTGATTTGCAATTTCTTTAATCATCTTAACTTGTGCACCCATCAGTTCAGTTCTACTTTTTAGATAAACTCCTGTACTAGCTGTAATTACAACAATATCAGAACCGCTTATTTTAGAAAAATCGTCAGTGCCATGAATTGAAACATCTGAGTTTTCAGGTATGGCGTTGGAT
>SCUP01000294.1 GCA_004297665.1 Nitrosarchaeum sp.
AAGACAATCACTCTACCTCTGCTTGTTCAATTTTGGAGAGAACCTTCATTATCTCTCCTTTGATTTTGTCTAGGTCGTCTGTGTCTTCATCAAAGTCATCGTCCAGTATTGATTTCTTTGGTTCTGGAAGAGCTTTGTGCTCAGTTATCTTTGCAACTTCTTTATTGATATCTGGTTTTTCGAATTTGATTTCTGGTTTTGCAATAACTGATTGTATGATTTCAATTTTGTCTTCAACTTTTGGTTGAACTACTTGTATGATCTCCTCTTTTGGTTGGATCATTTCTCTTATTATTTCCACTTTTGGCTCAATTGGTTTTTCAAATATTTGGAATTTTGGTTCTTTATCTGAAAATCTTGTTAGTGTTGTTAATTCAAATGATTGCCTTGAGCCTGCTTGTGGAATCACTATGGGATCTAATTTTGTCTCTTTTGGTTTTTCAAAATCAAATATTTTTTTACTTGGTTTTGCTTCAGGTTTGATCTCTTCTTTTATTTCTGGAACTGGCACATTTGCAATCTTTGATGATAACTCGTACAGTCTATCATCTAGTCTTGATAGTTTTTGATCCATTAGTGTGATCAATCCGTCTCCAATTGGACCTAAATCTGGATGATGACTTGCTTCTTCTAGTTTTTCTAATTTTGCTAGTACAATTCCTAGCTGGTGTTGGTACTTTAACAATAATTTATCACGTTGAATCTTTGGGAAATCAGAATCTGTTTGATATAATCTGGCAATTGTTTTTGTAAGAATGTCTTTTTCTATTTTTAGAGAATTAATCTGGCTTTTGATATGTGAGCTGGCACCAAGACTAAGTAATTGTGTTTTATTTCTTGGCATTTTTCTTGCGGCAGCTGCCGTAGCAACACCTGCTAATGAACTAAGAATAATTGCAATCTCTTGCATCTATGTATACCATTTAATCCAGGAATACTTTCTGCGTTTAGCCTCTGGAAAACCACAACTTGCACATTGGTGGTGACGTCTATGAAATGCGTTATTGCCGCATCTTCTACATCTGATGTGTACTTTTTTCTTTGTAAAGCCACCCATTGAAGTTGTGCCTCTCGTCATCTCAAATCACCTAATTTGCTGCGGGTGGAGGAGATATCATAACAACATTGTCTCCTCTGACGACGATGGTGCCTAGGCTTTTTGAATTGCCATCAGTAGAAATTTCCTCTGATGAGTCAAGTAGCAGGTTCATGTGCTGGTCAAAACCGAGTAAACTGCCTCTGATTGTTTTGCCGCCTTTGAGCTTTATCAATACGATTTGATTGATACTCTCATCAAGTACTTTTACTGCCATATCAACGGACATTTATTTCACTTATTGGCTTTGCTATTGAGGGATTATATTAAAATTTCATTGGTGTAACTTTGAACTATGCCCAGTGAGGCAAGTTTGACACTTTTTTGTGAGATTTTGCATTATTTCATCTAAAATTATCTGTCCGTCTCTTTTGGTTGCTTTTCTTGGATCACCCCAAATTCCATTTTTAGTAACTTGTGGAAATGACTTTGATGCCAATTGTCCTAATTTTCTGATTTGTTGCTTGTTCATTCCATCAGTTATCAGTCCTTTTTTTGCCAATTTCATCTTGACATTTTTTGATATTGCAAGCATTAGCGAAGTCTCTACAAATCCTGCATGATCAAAGTCTCTATTCATAAAATGCCAGTATGAAAGTGAAAAGACTTTGAGTTTGTTCTTTGATAACTTTCGTAGTTTTACATCAATATTTTGCAATGGCTTTAGATTTCCATGATGTCCATTAATGACAAAAACTGTTTTGATATTATTTGCAAAAAGTGACATACATAAATCTGTAATAATTGTATTCAACGTAGATTCTCTGATACTCAAATTGAAAAACGGTGCATGTTCAAATGATACTCCATATGTTATTGTAGGTAAGAGTAGAAAATTTTTCTTTTCTGATAGTTTCCTTGCAATTTCAGTAACAATGTCTGAATCAGTCGATATTGGCAAGTGTGGACCGTGTTGCTCTATCGAGCCTATAGGAATTACTGCAACTTGTTTTTTTCCTTTAATGGTTTTTCTCAGATTAGGATCAAATTGAGATTTAATTTCTGTCATTTGATTCACTTGGACTTGATGTGAACCTTTCTCCAGCGAACTTCAAGCTTGTTTTCTAGATGCATCTTTGTTGCTTTTAGCAATGTGTCTGCTTCTAGTTTTTGACCT
>SCUP01000295.1 GCA_004297665.1 Nitrosarchaeum sp.
CCTAGAAATTATCAAACTATTAAAATTTCACTTTCTGATGATGGTGTTTTGGATTTATCTTTCAAAAAAATTAAAAGAAAAAACCCACAAGAAATTATGATCAAGGAATTGTTGAAAACAGATGACTAAGAATCCAATATTTTATGTGGATACCAACATAATTCGAGATGTTATGAGAAGAAGACCAACAAAATCCGCATATTGGCTTGAACGAATTCGTGAAAATAAATGGAAATGTTGTACTTCGATTTACGGGTTAATGGAATTATTAGATGTGGAGCAAGATCATGCTTTTGTTCAAAAAAGACTTTCTCGTAATCAAGATTTTGATAAAATTTTTCGAGAAAAATATAGACGCGATCTCAGTCCATCAAATTTTCAAGATGTGAAACAAGAAATAGATAGTTTCTTATCTGAAAAACGCTTTATTGATTTTGTGACACTTAATGATGATGGATGGAAGTTGGCCATGCACATTGCAGCAAATTCTAATGTGTTTGCTCCGGATGCCATTCATTTAGCATCTGCATGGCAAAATGGTGCGGATATTTTACTCACTAATGATGGGCACATGGTTACAGAGGGAAATAAAATTCTAAAAACAGACAAAGTGGAAAAAGATTTGAAATTATGTGAAGTTGATAAATTATCAGGTCTTTTACAAAAAATGAAGGTAAAGGTAAAATGATTGATAAAAATCCACCTTTAAAAGCAATTGATATTTTGAAATTAGAATTATGGGAAGAGGCAAATGTTAGGAAGTCTGATCCCTACAAAGAATTAGATGATTTATCAAATAATATCAAAAAGAATGGATTAAAAAATCCGTTATTGGTAAGTGGAAAAACCAAAGACGGAATATATCGTGTTTTTAGCGGTCAAAGAAGATTAATGGCATGCACAAATGCAGGTCTAAAAACTGTTCCATGTTTAGTGCATGAAAACATTACTTTGAGAGAAGCAAGAGTTCTTTCGCTTAGTGAAAATCTATATCGTCTTAAAATGAATTATAATGATATTTCAGATGCTGCTAAAACTCTTCTAGAATCATTTGGTAATAGAAAAGATGTAGCAACAGCATTAGGAGTTCATGAAAATACCGTAAAGCGTTATCTCAGTTATGATGACATACCTCAAGATATTAAAAAATTAGTAGGAGAAAAGAAAATCTCAGCTAAACAAGCAATGGATTTGTATACTAAATTTCCTGATCAAAATAAATCAATCAAAATCGCAAGAGAATTATCAAGGTATTCAAAACGTGATGAAAAAAGAAAATATTATTATGCAATAAGAGATGCCGATCCAAAGGCTACATCTACAGCAATTAAAACGGCTGCAAAGAAAATGAAGCCATTCAAAAAATACACTATTGAACTATCTCCAAAAGATACACAGCAAATTCAAAGATTGGCAACTAAAAAAAGTCAAAAAGATGAAGAAGTTATTGAAGAAATTATCGGAATTGCTCTTCAGGCAAATAATGATGGAATTATTGAATTATGAATGAAGAAAGAGCCATTGCAATCATGATGGCTAATTTAAAAGGTTCAAAGAAAAAATCTGTGAATTTATTACAATTTGCTGAGGCATGTAGATCTTTAAAAAATAAATGGAAAGGAGGATTCAAAGAAATGTCTGAATTCTTTCATGTTTCACAATTTATGCTACGTCAAATTGATAAAATTAATGACTTGGATAAACAATTTACTCCGTTATTAAAAGAAGGTAAACTGGGAATTGATGCGGCTTATCAAATATGGCGATTGGATAAAAATCGACAAAAAGATTTTTCAAAGATTGTTCCTTATTTGACAACTGAAGAAATACGTGCATTTGTAAATATTTTACATAAAAATCCAAAGAAATCAGTAACAGAATGTAAGAAAGAATTAGATACAATTAGAGATAGAAATATTCACGTACTTGTATTGTCTCTTGAATCTGAAGAATTCAAAAAAATTAAAGAACACGCAATAAAGAAAAAACAAAGTGTTCAGGATTATGTAATAGATTTAATTAAAAATGTGAAACCCTAAATCATACATTCACTACCGCATGGACTATCAACTTCTACCATGGGTAATTTCTTTTTCTGCCTCATCATTTTGTCGATCTCTCTAAGTGAATATCCCTTTGGAGCTAGCCTCTGAGTTTCAAAGTGTTTACCCTCTTCTTCTATCTTCATTGAATACTTGAATAGATCTGGATGTTTTTCATGTATTTCTGCCCATCTAGACATGTTATTGTACGGACAGAAATAACAACCACTCTTTACAGGAATTGGTAATCTGGCACCTTTGATTAATTTGACACATTCCTCACGATTGATTTTGTAATCGATTAGAGGATACAAATTAGTTACATAATCTACTTTGGCAGGTTTCATTCTGTGTACTTCGCCATAATCAATTCCCATGTATTGATAGACATGTGAGTTTAGTTTACGGTAAAATGCATGAATGGGCAATACTTTAAAGTCTCGTGTACACCATCGCCAAACTTGTGATGGGATTACTTTTCTAGTTAAACATCTATCAGATAATGATACTTTTTTTCTATTCTTAACAATTTCAAATGATATATTTTTTTTCTTAAGATATTTTCTCATCACATCTAGATACTCGTATGTTTCTGGCATTTCATCACCAGTATCTGAGAACACTACGTAATCAAGTGGAAAATTGTTTTTTACAAGAAATACTACTAATGCCGTTGAGTTTACTCCGCCACCGTAACTAACAATGTATTTTGCATCCTTTTGTCGTTTTATTCCTCGTGAATCTAAGATTCTTTCTTGTACTAACATCTATCCTGCATTCTCCTGCATTCTAATAGATCGAATAGT
Source organism: Nitrosarchaeum sp. (assembly GCA_004297665.1). Lineage (GTDB taxonomy): Archaea > Thermoproteota > Nitrososphaeria > Nitrososphaerales > Nitrosopumilaceae > Nitrosarchaeum. Next base: position 2,849 of record SCUP01000295.1, read on the forward strand.
AAAATTTTCCTGCAGGATAAGTAAAACTTTCCTGCGCAAATTGAAGATTCTTCCTGCATTATCCTGCATTACAGATACAAATTTAGAATTTTGTACTAATGCTAAAGAGGGTAAAAAATTAAAGTTAAACTCTATTTCTTTTTACCAAACATTACCTAGCGTAAAGCATCAGAGCCTACTACAGCAATTTGTATCATTTTTTGTTGTTCCTCAAGTGGACGAGTAAACCAAAATTTGTGTTTTCCATGATATAATTTATTTCTCATCTCTTGAAATTCCTTAACTCGTTTGTACTGGGAATGGTTTAGAATTTTTTGTTCCTTGAGAAATTCTAATTTTCTATTAAATGACATGTCAGTTAAAATTTTTGCTTTTTTATCGTCATAAAATAATTTGAATTGTTTAGTAACTAAGTGATTTAAATCAAATTCTGTTATGCTCCATCCAAGCAATATACTTCAGCAACTTTGTTTTTTCTATACAAAAACTCTAACCCGCCTTCTTTTTTTTGGCATATCATCATTCATCTTTATATTCCTCCAATTCATCTGTAAAGGAAACTTCGTAATCACTCATATCTGATGATAACTCATTACTTACAAGTGTGATTACAGTAGTCATAATTTCATCATGCATATATGATAAGTCAAATAGTTTTATTTTTAATTCCTCGATTCTTTTTAAAATTCGTTTTTCTTCTGGTTTTATTGGTATGAAATTTGATTTACATTTCCAATCTAAAAACCACATTGATTTTACAAATCTATAAACAAGTCTTGAAAAATCTACATGTGAAAATTTTTTATCATTTGATATTTCTTCTAATGTTTTAAAATATTTTTTAAATTGATCAAGTTTTTTTTCTATTTCTTTGTAATTAGTAGCTGATTCATCTAATTCCTCAGTAAATGCACATAATTTGATATTTTGTTTTCCATCTTCTTTTATCTTTTTGACAGTGCTTTCCTCGATTAACTCATTGACAATTTTTTGTAAAGTAATTTTTGCCATACTTGTTTTTGGATCTTCTTGAAGATATTTCCAAAGTTGATTAAAACCTACAAACCCTGTCTCAAAAATCAGACTGAGAACATCATATTTTCTTTTTTCATGGCCACTTAAACTAGTCAAACTAAACCAGTTTAGTCATAGTGAACCATGTAT
>SCUP01000296.1 GCA_004297665.1 Nitrosarchaeum sp.
ATACCAACAGAGATACCAAGTATAATCAAAGAATACGATATTGTAGGAAATATCCAGAACAGAGACGCTGCATTTTTTTTGCCTACTGTAATAACCAGAGTTTTTCTTCCTTTGGATTTGTCTGCATCATGATCAGGAAATGATGCAATAAAAAGAACAAGCGATGATAAAACACCTACAACTATTCCAGCTAAAATGGATTCTAATGTTATTTGATTTGATTGGATAAAAAATGTCCCAAGCACAATCATAGTGCCCTTTACTGCAACAAAAAACTCTGCCAATCCAGAGTCCACGATTTTAGTAGAATAAAAATAGATAGATAAAATGGCAAAGCTCAAAATCACTGCAATAATGATTCCATCAGTTATTACAAAATAAAATCCAATCACAGAACCTAATATCAAAAATCCAATTCCAGCACGATAAACAGTTGATGGTTTTAGTAGTCCTTCAGGCAAAACGCCAGTTCCACCACTCATTTTAGTTCTCTTTGTTGCTGTATCAATTCCTCTTTTGTAATCCCAATAATCATTTAACAGATCAACACTGGCATGTAGTGCCATAACACCAGCAAATGTCAAAACAGCATCAAGAGGATCAACGGTGGAATTTTGACGCCAATTTATTGCAAGACCTACAGATACTGCAATAATAGATGCTAAAAGAAATCTAACACGGATTACTCTTAACCAAACAGCAAATATCAATTATTCAAACAGGTTTTGATCTAGTTAAATTTCTTCTTCTTCCCATTCTTCTTCTAATGGGGTTTTTGATTTTTTTAAGAACAATACAACTAGAACACCTATCAAAAGTATTGCTGCAATAATTACATAGACAATCCATTCAGGTAATTGAAGATCTACAGCATTCAAAGTTTTGTCTGGAGAATCAACATTGATTGTTAATGTGTCCTTCCCCTCTGAATATCCTTCTGCAGTTGCAATAAGATTTAATGAGATACTAGGGCCATTTGTTGCAGTCAAGCTGACAATAGCACTACCATCAGGACCAGTTCTAACCACATCAGGATTAACTAGAGAATTTCCATCAGTTTCTATTTTAATTGATGCACCAGCAACAGATTCAGCATTTTCATCATCAATAAACAGTTTAATCTCAACGGGTTTATCAACTGGAATTAATTCATCCAATCCACTAGTGAATATTTTTAATTGTGTTAATGAAGAAACAGTGCTGATTTCATCGTCGGTTCCAATCATACCTTTTGCACTAGCTGAAATTATAGAATTACCTATTTCCCCAGTAGTTTCAATTGGAAATATAGCATAAGAAAGTCCAGCTGGAATCACAGCGTCATTAATTACTTGAATTATGCTTTCTTCAGATGAGGTGATTTTTGATTTAACATCAAATGAAGGAATTATTGGGTTTCCCTGAAGATCAACAATTTGTACAACACCCAAGTTGCTTTCATGATTTGCGTTGATTTCACCTAATGGGAGTATTACCAATATCTTTGATGAGGGTTGAGTGACAAAAGTTTTTTCCGTCTCCAGTGATAGATCAGCACCTTCTCCTATTGGAACTACTTTTAGATCTATCAGGTTTTCGCCTTCAGTTATTGTAAATGAATCACTATGAAGTTTAGAGAATGCAAAAGTAGAATCTTTTTTGATTTCAATTATGCCATTAGTAGGGGTGATCAAATATTTTGAATCATGTTTCAATACTTTTGGTCTATCCTTGCTGTCAATAGCAATTAAAAACACATCAAAATTACCATCACGATCAAATAATATACTGTCTTGACCAGTTGGAGAGAAAATCCTGGCTTCTTTTTGCTCAAGGGTATTTACAACTTCGGTTAAAACAGAATCAGAACCTACACCTTGCACAGATGCCGAAATTAAAACTGGACCACTTTTTTGTCCAGATGAGACAATAGCAGTACCAAAAGAATTACCCACTTCGATTTTTCCTATATTCTTAACTGTAACTAAATTATTATCTCCAGATATGACATCTAATTTTTTTACATATCCATCAGCATAATAATTTTCATTTGTTTGAATTGGGTAAAATTCACCATCATCTAGATCATCCATGGATAAAATAATTTTATCTTCATCTTCTGTATCTTCTGTTTCATTAGTTATTGAATTTCCCTCTTCATCCACATCGTCATCATCATTTTCTATTGCATTGATTTGATAAGTTACTATACTAGTTGCATTGCTAGGCATTCTTTCTGGTATGAAGAGTTGTACATCCTTTTCAGTTATTTTGTCATTATCGATATTGATAGATTTTCCTACTGTTGAAAATGTATCAGTTGCAATACCATATCCTTCAGCACTAACTCCAATTACAATATCATTTGCAAGCAAATTTGAAAGATTCAAATCTTGCCTAAGATAATAACCGAATTGTCCTTTTTTTATCACAGTCTTTACTTCTTTCATAGTGTTGTCTAATTCATCACCTACAGAATATTGATCATTTGAGAAAAAATTTAACTCAATATCTTCAGGAGTGATAGTTGGATTCCCATCTGAATCAACTACACTGACAAAAATATCCAGTTTTTTTTCAACTTCAGCAGT
>SCUP01000297.1 GCA_004297665.1 Nitrosarchaeum sp.
GTGTTATTATACGGTCCTCCAGGAACAGGAAAAACTCTATTGGCAAAAGCAGTTGCTGGTGAGACTAGTGCTCACTTTATTTCACTTAGCGGGCCTGAAATTATGGGAAAGTATTATGGAGAAAGTGAGGAAAGAATTAGAGAGATTTTCAAACAAGCAGAAGAAAATTCTCCAAGTATTGTATTCATCGATGAAATTGATTCAATTGCACCAAAACGAGATGAGGTTTCTGGAGAAGTTGAAAAAAGAATTGTTTCTCAACTTTTGACATTAATGGATGGTATGAAAAGTAGGGGTAAAGTTGTAGTGATTGCAGCTACTAACAGACCAGACTCAATTGATCCTGCTCTTAGAAGACCAGGTAGATTTGATAGAGAAATTGAAATTGGAATTCCAGATGACGAGGGAAGATATGATATTCTCTCAATTCATACACGTGGAATGCCAATTGATGAAAAAGTAGATCTTAAACAAATTGCAAAAGTAACACATGGATTTGTAGGAGCTGATCTTGAAATACTATCAAAAGAAGCAGCAATGCGATCTTTGCGAAGAATTTTACCTGAAATTAATCTTAGTGAAGAAAAAGTTTCTACAGAAATTCTTCAAAAAATTAAGATTACAAGTGATGACTTTAGAGATGCACTAAAAGAAGTAAGACCAAGTGCATTACGAGAAGTCCAAGTACAAATTCCAAATGTTGACTGGAATGATGTAGGTGGTCTTGATGAATTAAAAGAGGAATTACGTGAAGCTGTGGAATGGCCAATTAAACATAAAGAAGCTTTTGAGTATGTTGATGTAGAAGCACCAAAAGGAATCTTACTTCATGGTCCACCTGGAACTGGGAAAACAATGATTGCAAAAGCATTGGCAACAATGACTGATTCTAACTTTATCAGCATTAAAGGTCCAGAGTTACTTTCAAAATGGGTAGGTGAATCTGAAAAAGGAGTAAGAGAAATTTTCAGAAAAGCTCGCCAGGCAGCACCATGTATAATATTCCTTGATGAAGTAGATGCACTTGTACCAAGAAGAGGCAGCGGTGATTCAGGTTCACATGTTACTGAAAATGTTGTATCTCAAATTCTCACTGAAATTGATGGACTAGAAGAACTACATAATGTCTTGATAATTGGTGCTACAAACAGACTTGATATTGTTGATGAAGCATTACTTAGACCTGGCAGATTTGATAGAATTATTGAGGTTCCAAATCCAGATTCTAAAGGTAGAGAACAAATATTCAGAATTCATTCCAAAAAGAAGCCACTGGCAAACGATGTCAACATAACAAGAATTGTTGAATTAACAAACGGATTTAGTGGCGCTGAGATGGCTGCTATAACAAACAGAGCAGCAATTCTTGCATTGAAAAGACATGTTAACACAAAATCAGAAAATACCAAAGACATCAAAATAACACAGCAGGATCTACTTGACTCCATTGATAAGGTAAAGCCTAGGAAAAAAGAGTCACCTATGATTCAATCCATAAAATAGTCTAAATACTATAAGGATGACTTCAAATTATGAAACTCTATCTTGATTTTGAGCCATGCAAAGAATGTAACACCATGATGAATGAACTAAGTAGTCCTGAAATGTTATTTGCAGATGCAAAGAAAAGAGCTGATGAATCTGCAAAATTCTTACGACATCTCACATATAATCACAATGAAGTAGTACAGGCTGTAATGAAAGATCTACCTAAACAAAAAAGAGATCAAGAGTTTGATTTCTTTAAATAATTGGATTCCATCTATTAGCCTGATCTAATATGAAAATTAAAGCAACACTGACATTCTTTTTTAATACATTCTAAATCAATACCATGATTACATATCCCACATTCACAATGAATTAATTTCATACTCATTTTGTTAATCTTCTATAATTTTGAGTGTTTTTCTAATTAATGCCACTCTGTTTCTTATAGTGACATCACTTACTCCAGATTCTTTTGAAAACTTCTTTTGACTGATTTTTTCTCCATTAATTATACATGCAATATACAAAGAAGCAGCTGCTTGTGCTACAGGATGTTTTCCTGCAATTATTCCCTTAGGTTCACAACGTTTTAGGATATCAAATGCATCTCGCTTTGTTTTTTCTTTCAAATTCATATTATTTGAAATCTTGGAAATAAACGATGAAATATCATATTGATTTAGATTTAATCCAAGTTTTTTGATAATTGTTCTTAGATCCCTGGATAGAATCCTTCTTTCAATGTTTCCTGCATTAGCAATATCATCTAATGTTCTAGGTAGGTTGTTCTCTCTACATGCAGCATATAATGATGCAGAAACCAAAGAGGCCATAGTTCTACCTCTTGTGAGTTTTGCACTAACTATTTTTCTGTAAATATATGCTGCATTTTCAACTACATTATCAGATATTCCTAGTTTTGTTTTCATTCCATTCAATAAAGTAAAAGCTTTACTTAACGTTGCAGTTGATCGTGATTTACTTCTCTGATCCCATACACGTAGTCTATTAAATTCATATTTCGTTTTACTTGATAAAGCATTGCCTGAAAAATCTTTGTTTATACCAATTATAGTTGATAATCCTTTATCATGCATTGTTAATGACGTTGCAGGACCTGTTCTTGTTAACTTCATGAAATCTTCTTGACTGTAACCATTACTTTCATGTGAAGTATCAGCTATGTTTTGCACTAGGACAAGACCGCATCCCCCACAAAACATTTCTCCTCTCTCAGAATCTGTTATTATGGGATAGGTTTTGCAAGTATCTAGTTGACACTTGACATCATACTCGTTCGAATAATTTTCTAACACTACTGAATAGTATTAGCATTGATACAATAAAAATAGATTGAAACAGGTAATTTTATAACTAAAATTAAACTTTGATTACAAAAAATTCCTATAACTTTGTTAAAAAAATAATTTCTATTTGGTATAGAAACTACACTGTAATAAATGTTAAAAATAAAATTTGTTAAACGAAATTAAAAATATGATATAAAACAAACTATTCTTTTCTAATAGACTCTAAAGAGTGACCACGATTAACAATCATCTGAGTTATTGCCTCAGTTGTATACTCAATTCCGTGCTCTTCTGCAAAATGCACTCTTAGTTTTTCAAGTAGTGCAATGTTTTTTGCTCCGTCTAAAACAAAGTCACATTCAAACCCATAATCCTGACATTGTAGTTTAAGCGTCATTCATTCTGCACAAACTATTGAACCTATAAAAATCCTAAGTTTTATGTTCAAAATAGTTATTTGATATTGTCTTGGTATGAATACAAAATCATGACTAAATAACACTAATAATCTCTAATAATACAAAAATTAGAAGTAAATAATGAAAGGTTTGGAATTTGTATTTTTAGCAGCAGGATCTGTACTTGGAGCTTTTCTAAGATATAAAATCACAGAATCACCATTATTGTTCAACACTTTACCTCTTAATGTTTTGATTGTTAATATTCTTGGAGCATTTATTCTTGGAATGTTTGTTATTTTATCAGAACAATGGAATCTTGATGGAAGATATTCGCTCTTAACTGCAGTTGGCTTTTGTGGTTCACTTACTACCATGTCATCATTTGCACTTGACTCTAGTAATCTATTAGATAATCATCATTATGGTACTCTAGTTGTTAATCTCGTAGCAAATACAGGACTATCTATTGGTGCATTAATTGGTGGAAAATCACTAATGGCTGCTATAATAAATGGTTAATCAACTGAAAAAATTTGTTAGTATACTTTGATTATTAATTATTCGTTAGTTTAGACTAATTCGCCTAGAAAGTGAACAACTTTGTTTACAACAATTACTGTTCTATCTTTAGGAACATGAAATAGTTTTTCTGAGTTATCTGATGACTGAATTATTAACTTAGAATAAGGATCCTTGAGAGATTTGTATAGAACTCCTTTATCCCCTACCGATTGAGACCAATGTGTACCTTGTAAAAATGATATAGTTTCAAATTTAATTACATGATAAGAAAAAACCATTTAAAATTCACTATTCTTTTTGCATTCTAGTAATTATTTGAAGAACTGATCTATCTGATCCCTATATTTGTAAGCTATTTTTGCAAACTCTGAAAAATCTTCAGCTGTTGGATATTTCATTCTCATTGCGTATTGATTAATAAAAACAGATATTGCACTACCTACAATTAGGTTGTAAATTCCATCTGCTAAATTTTTTGAATAAGGAAATACTATTTTGATGATAGGAAGATATGTCTCAGTCTGAGAAATCATTAATTTGATATTTTTTTCAACGTATTCCTGTATATCATCTGGAATTGCCATAACTATTACTAGGATTGATTTCTTATAATGTTTTATTATATAACATGAATTAGATATGAAATGACCATTTTTCATTTAAACAACTATTAAAGGAAAATTTTATCGCATTTATGCCAACCAAAGATATCAAATTACAAATAACCGAAAATACAGCAATTGCAACAAACCAAATTGAATTTATAACACCAAAAGGAATTTTGATTATTGACTGAACTAAACAAAAAAGTATTTGGAAGAATCACTACAAAAGAAATCATAGGAGTAACTCCTCCTGCAATTCCTGATACAAAGAAATTACTGGAAAATGAATTTCAAAACTTGATTAACGAACTTAAATCCCAAACCAAAGATGATTTGAAAAAATTGTTAAAAGAACAACAAATAGCAAATAAACACATCAATAGTAGACCAGGTGCTATGGCTCTAGCACAAGACAAAATTAGATTATTTACCGAATATAATCAAAAATATATCAAAATTATTAATGAAAAACTAAAGTCTTAATTCTTATCTTTTCTCTTTTTTGATCTATTTTTTGTCGATTTTCTATTTTTACTAATTAATAATGAAATAATTGCCCCAGCTGGAATTCCTATTATTGTTCCAATACTTACATAAGGCGCTATAAAGAAACCGCCAATCCAAATCCCACCATCTGTTGTTAATTCCATAAATGTTCTAGGTCGTAATATCGTAGAAACAACCTGCGATTCACTCTTTTCTTCTCCCATATCATTAGTATATGTGACTATGATGTGAAATGGCAATTTGTATTCTGTATTTACTTTCTCAACTGGAGAAATAATTCTTGAAGTAACAGTGACTGGAGAATTTTTTTGTATAGTTGAAAACGAATGCAATGTTTCTCCTCTGAACTGAATATCGGTGGGAGGAATTATCTCAACATTTACATTTGTAATTTCTATGTCTTCTGAAACTATTTCTATAATAAATGGAAATTCAGCATTTGCAAAAATTGCTTCTGGTATAGTGGTATGAATTCTTACACTTGGTTCTTCTTTTAGAACTATTGGTATTGCAATATCATGAACAATCGGTTCTTGTGGTTCTTTGTTATTGCTTACTAAAACTTGAGAATATTTTACATTAAGAAAAT
>SCUP01000298.1 GCA_004297665.1 Nitrosarchaeum sp.
GTGTTAGCAGTTGCGACTGCAGCATTTAGCAATTTTATTTTAAATAAAAAATGGACGTTTAAAGAAAAAGTTTGGAGTTAAACTTCACTTTTGAAAAATTAGATAAGGTTTGAATAGTAACAAAGTACACAAATAACAATGGTACTTGGAGTCATTATTGCAATTGGAGTCGCGGCAGTTATTGTCTTTATCATAATAAAATTAATTCGAAGCTCAAATTTGGCAGGCCATGTGGGAAATACAAAGCAGTGCATAGTATGTGGACGCAAAACAAATTCATTGATTTGCCCGTTTTGCAAAAAAGATTCAAAGTCCCTAAGATAATTCCAAACTAAGGATTAGAAAGCACCCATTAGCTTCAATCCCATGATGATTAATAAGATACCACCTAGTATTATCAGCACACCATTTCTAGACATATACGATCTTGATCAAACTAGTATATCAAATGCTTTTACAAGTGATTGAATCAAAATTACAAACTAAAAATACATTTGAATCAGTATTGCAATGTAGAAGCTAAATTTTTCGTAATTATTTTAGTTCAATCAGCGTATTATTGATACAAACATCTCTCTAAACGCTTAAAAGTTAATAGAAAATTTAGAATAAACGATGACACAACAAAGTAAATGTCCATATTGTAGCTCTATATTTCCAAATAATGAAGAACTATCCAGACATATAGATAAAATACATAATGCCGCAGAGCCAATTTAGGCACGATATGTCTATTAATGAATAAATTAGAATTTTAAGTTAGTCTTCAGTAATCAATATTAAAAATTGTATATCAGATTATATGCAATATGGTTCTAAAGTGGGCATGGTAAGTCAAGCCATTTTGATTGCAATTGTTGTTGGTGTATTTTTCGCTGGACTTGGAATAGGTTATGCAGCATTGTATTCCACTCAAACCAACTTTATGCACATGACACCTCAGCAAATGCAACAAATGATGAACAATCCGCAGATGATGACTCAATGGCATCAAACCATGATGAGTAATCCTCAGGCTATGAATAACTGGATGAATACCATGATGAGTAATCCAAACATGATGAATCATATGATGGGTACCATGATGAGTAATCCAAACTTTCAACAACAATACATGGGACCTTGGATGATGATGAGAGACCCACAATTTATGCAACAGATGAAGAGTCAGTGGTATCAAGGAACAAACATTGAAAGCTCAGCAGTAGAAATAAACAAGATATCAATACTTGCAGATACTTGGCAATATCAATCCACAAAAGCATTTTCCCCATCTGTGATTAAGGTATCATCAGGTACAACTGTAACATGGATAAACGATGATCAATTCATTCACACTGTAACAGATCTTGGAGGTAGTTTTGATTCTGGATTTATCCAAGCAGGCGAAACATGGGATTACAAGTTTGATTCAAAGAACACATACTATTACTTTTGCAGCATCCATCCGTGGATGAGAGGCACCATAATAGTGTCTTAGAGATATTTTTTTCTTTTTTATTTATTATTACTATTGATGGGTTCTTACTCTCTGCCTTACAAATAATTTTTAATTTTAATCTACGATAATGGCGGAATGAGCCAGTGGATTATTTTGGGATATGGAATGTCCAATCCATAGATGATCAAAGGAACTCCAGTCAGTGCAAGTAAGATTCCTGAAATCAATCTGGTAATCTTTAGCGGAATCCTCTTGATTATTCCAAGGTATAGCAAACCGACGATTAATCCGATTGCCAATATGGCACCCGATATTG
>SCUP01000299.1 GCA_004297665.1 Nitrosarchaeum sp.
TGCAAAAATAGAATCCCTGATGATGAAATTTGGGCATTGGATCACTTTTACCGTAAACTTCTCAAATTAGAATCTCTTATGAATACAAAATCTGGCAAAATTGAGGCTAAAAAGAGAACTAAAGTCCTAAAAGACTTTTTGAATGAACTAAAAAAGGAAATACAATAATCTTATTTTATTCATAATTTTATTTTTTATCTTTTCTAACTTTTTTAGAATGCTTTCCTTTTATCCATAATCAATATATCTGTCATATCTCTTTTCAACTTCTTTATTCAAACCCGACATAATTTTTTCATATTCTTCTTGTTTTCTTATCTGAATGTATTTTATTATCTCTGAGAATTTTTCATTTGCTTGATATGATTCAAAAACTAGCTCCATCATTTTTAGATAGTCTAAAACTTTTTTTCTATATTCTTCACGAGTAGGTTTTTTTATTTTATTTAATCTAAACCAAATTACTGCCCAGCTAGAACCTACAATATGTGGTAATACATCAAAAGCCCTTTCTATTTCAAAACGTTCATCATTTCTCATGATTTTTGAAGAAATTTTGCTGCTGATTTTGCAAAGTATGTTACAATCATATCCGCACCAGCTCGCTTAATACAATATAGTATTTCTTCTGTAATGTCTTTTTCGTTTACCCATCCTTGTTTTGCAGCACCTTTTACCAATGCATATTCCCCAGATACACTATAAGCAGCAATTGGAATATTAAATCTTCTTCTAGTTTCTGCTATCAAATCTAAATATGCTAAAGCTGGTTTGATCATCACAATGTCTACTCCTTCATTGATGTCTGTTTCAATTTCCATCATTGCTTCACGTGCATTTGTAAATGGAACTTGGTATGTTTTTCTATCCCCGAATTTTGGTGCACATTCTGCTGCGTCTCTAAAAGGTGAATAAAATGATGAACGATGTTTCGCTGAATGTGACATTATGGATACATCTGTGAATCCTTCATCATCTAATGCCTTTCTTATTGCTGTTACTTGTCCATCCATCATTGCAGAGGGTGAAACTGTATCTACCCCTGCTTTTGCCTGACTAACGGCAATCTTTGCTAGTGTTTCTAGACTAGAGTCATTGTCTATTTTATTTTCTTTGATGATACCACAATGACCTGTGGATGTAAATTGACATAGACAAACATCTGCCATTATTACTATTTTATCTCCAAAGTTTTTTCTAATTTGAGAAATTGCTTTTTGAACAATTCCATTATCGTCAAATGCTGAAGTACCTGCATCATCTTTCTTGGTAGGAATTCCAAATAGCATGATAGATGGAATATTCAAATCGGAAATCGTACCAACTTCATCATTGATGTCTTCTAGAGGTAATCTCTCAATTTCTGACATTGATTCAACTTTAATTCTAGATTTTAGATCTTCTTGAACAAATACTGGGCAAATTAGATCTCTTGAAGTTAAAGTAGTTTCCTGAATTAATTCTCGCATTTTCTCAGAAGTTCGTAATCTACGAAGACGTCTAGTTGGAAATGACATATCAAATTTTCTTCTGGGTAAGATATAATCTTAGTCTAATTCATTCTGTTTTTTATAGTCAAATAGTTTACTTGCCATTTCAATAATGTCTGGCTTACCTTGCTCTGATGCCTTGCGGATATTGTTCATTGGTGTTGAAACAATACTTTCTACAACTGCTTTTGTTAGTTCTTCTATGATTTTGATCTTTTTCTCATCTTTTTCATTAAGCATCTGAAGTGCTTTTTGCAATTCTTTTTCTCTTAGTGAATCAATATTTTTGAATACATCTTTCACAAGTGGTTCTGCATCTAATCTTTTCATTGAGGCCTCTAATACAGATACTTCCTCACTAATTATATTTTCAACCCTTTTTACTTTGTTTAATCGTGATTTCATATTTTTTTCAACCATTTCTGCAATCTGATCCAAATTCATCAATTTTACCCCTCCTATGGTTGCAACTTTTTCGTCAACTGTTCTTGGATTTGATAAATCTAGAATCATCATACCATTTTTCTTTCCTTGCATTGCTTTTGTTATCCTATCTTGAGTAACAAGAAAATAAGGAGCAGTTGTGGCAACAAACAAAACATCATAATTTTCGAATCCTGTTAAGACCTCTTCAAATTTTATCGGTCTTCCTCCCATAGTTTCACAAAATGCTTGAGATCTGTCCATTGTTCTACTAGTTACCACAAAATCATATCCTCTACGCCCAAGTGATTTTGCAACAAGTGTTGATACTTCGCCGGTTCCAATCAACAAAATTTTCTTTAGTTTTAATTCATCAATGTTCTCTTCTGCCAATTTTACTGCCATTGATCCTACTGAAATTCCCCCGAGGCTAATTCCAGTGGAATTTCTAATCCTGGTTCCAATTCGTATTGCTTTATCAAATAAATTGTTGAGATGTTGACCTGACGCTTTTGCATTTCTGGCTGATGTGATAGAGTTTTTTATTTGACCTAGGATTTGTTCTTCTCCTACTACCATTGAGTCTAATCCTGATGTTAGTTTTAGTAAATGATGTAACGCTTCTTCATTTTCTACAAATTCTACATTTTCTTTAAATGCTTCTTCTTCTAAACCCGTAAGTGACGCCCAAGTTTTTTTAATTTTGTTAATGTCATAATTTTTTGCCTTGCCAAATAACTCTATTCTATTACAAGTTTGAATGATAACACATTCGTCTAAACCTGAATGCTCTTTGAACTGTGTGTATGCACTTTCTAAATCTCTTATGGTAAATCTTTCAAGAATATGAATAGGTGAGTTACGAAAAGTAACACGTGCATTGATTATGTTTTGGTTCATTTCCAGTTCCTCAATATTGTAATTGCTCTCTTTTCAGCTCTTTTCAACTGATCATCTTTTATTAACTGTTTAATCTCTTTATCATTCATAATACTGCTCAAATACATTTTTCTCTCCTTTTGAGTTAAGATCATGTTTTTAGCATGTTCTCTTGCAATATTTTGAATTTTTATATGGTCAATATCTTCTTTCGTGATTATTTTTTTGAATATTTTTTCAGCTTCTATTTTCAATTTTTTTGACATGGCTGGACTTTTACCACCTGTAAAAATTGCGATCTGAATTGCGTTTTCCAAATTTATGATTGCAAGATTTGCAAAATCACTTAATTCTGCATTATCTGCACTATATGCGATGATCTTTTTGCTTTTGGCATAGTTAATTATTTTCTGATTCAATTTTTTATCATTTGTTGTTGTGATTATCATGTATGGCTTGTAGATTGAAAGTTCGGATGGACTCTGAATTTTCTGTTTTTTAAATTCTATTTTTTTATTTTTCACTAGTATTTTTATCTGATTGTTTATCACATTGCTGATTATTAGAATCTGACAATCTTCTTTTAATAATGAATTAATTCTCTTTAGAGCTTCATTTCCGCCACCAAGAACAATGACTAATCTCCCATGTAGATTTAGATTAATTATCACCGATCAAAGGGACAAAAGTTTCTATTTATAGATTCAAATCAGATACGTAATATTCCAGCTACATTTTTAATTGAATGGGATAGTTATTGAGATATTGGCTCAATCTCTGGATAATCTTGATAAAGAAATTCTTAATGAAATTCAATGGACTTTTCCTCTTACTCCAAAACCTTTTGACGATATTGCAAAAAAATTTGGAACTTCATCTGAAATTATTAAAGAGCGTTTAACCCATCTTAAAAAAATTGGAGTATTGCGACAACTAAGTGCAATATTTGATACAAGACGTCTTGGATACAAAAGTTCCTTGGTTGCAATGGAGATTGAATCTGATAAATTAGAATACGTTGCAAATCAGATCAATCGTCATCCCGGTGTAAGCCATAATTATGAGCGAGATCATCAGTTTAATCTCTGGTTTACTTTGGCAGTACCACCTGGTTCTGATTTGAAGACTGAAGTGGACAAATTTTCTGTATTAAAAGGAATTAAAAAAGTTAGAATGTTGCCGACTATTCAGTTATTCAAAATTGGTGTAAAATTAGATATGATTGATGAAAAAAAACATGAGATTGCTCCGACAGACGAAAAAAAAGAAATCAAAAATGTAAAATTTGTTCCCACTGAACAAGATAAGGAATTTATCCGTGAGCTACAAAAAGACATGGAAATCATTGATAGACCATTTCTAAACTCTGCAACAAAACTAGGGCTCACTGAAGATGAATTATTTGAGAAAATGAAATATTATGAAAGTATTGGAGTAATGCGAAGATTTGCCGCAATTTTAAGACATAGAGAGGTTGGATTTACAGCAAATGGAATGATTGTTTGGAATGTACCTAATGATAAAATTTCAGAAGTAGGTTCAAAATTAGGTGCTTTTCCACAAGTGAGTCATTGTTATCAAAGACCCACATATCCTGATTGGCCATATAGTGTATTTTCTATGATTCATTGTAAATCTGAAGAGGAAGCAGGAGAAATGGCAAAAACAATCCAAAATCAAATCCACATCGATGATTATAAAATACTGTTTAGTACACGTGAATTTAAAAAAACTCGAGTAGAATACTTTGTTGAAAATAATTTTAGCCTAGAAGAAACAATTCCTGTATCTTAAAATTCATTATCATCATGTCCTACTACATGAATCATACAAAAATATTGGTCATTCATGTTGCAATAATATGTTGAATCATCACCACAAATTTCACATGCTGGTTTTTCATCATGATCTGATAGTTTTGTGTGGTAGACTTTACTTCTAATGGTTATGTTTGAATCCTTGTAAATTCTTGTTATGTTCGAAAAATACTCCAAGTCTGATGGATTTAGACTCACTTTATTTTTTATTTTTTTAATTATTGCATCCCATTTTTTGTACTCCCCAATCTTTGCAAGTTTCATCTCTTCAATAACGTCTAATGTTTTAATGAGATCGATTGATTTGTCCATCTGAAAACTAATTTGCTTGTGTTGCTTTTAATTCGTATGAGGGCCAAGTATTGTATAGGTCATCTATTTCTTTCATGTCTGAGGAATTTAGATATCTTCCATCTGATATTGTAGCAAAAGTTTCGATTTCTTCTACACTTACTACCGTGGGTAAAACTGATGCAATTGATTTTTTTGACAAGATAAATTTTATTGCAAATTCTGTAATGTTTAATCCATTACGCTCTGCAATTGGTCTAAATTGCTCTACTTTTCGTAATGCATCTTGTCTCCATTCTTGCTTTCTGTCTTTTCTGTGATCATTACTTGGAATTACTGTCTCTGCCTTTACTTTACCTGTTAGAATTCCAGACGCATCTGGCACTCTAACTAAAATTCCAACGTTTTGCTTTTCTGCTTTCTCAATTAACTCATTTCCAGGTGTTTGCTCTAAAATATTATAGACTGTTTGTATAGCAGAAACACTTTTTCTTTCCATTGCTTCTAATCCTTCTTGTGTCCATCCTATTGCTGGACCTAATGCCACTTGTGATGACCTTATCTTTCCTTCTTGAATCAATTTATCAAACGTATCAAAAGTGATATCATTTCTAATATGGTTTAGCTTTGGATTGTGCATTCCGTATGAATCGACATAATCTGTCTGTAATCTTTCTAGTGATGCACTCAGTGCTTTTCTTGTAAATTCTGGTTCAAAACTTTGTGGTAATTCTGCATGACCTATTTGCTCTACTTTTGAAAAATCATATCCATATTTTGTTGAAATAACTACTTCTTCTCTCATTCCTTTGAATACTTGGCCAATAAGTTTCTCGCTTATTCCTTTACCATACATATCAGCTGTTTCAAAGAAATTAATTCCTAAATCATATGCTTTTTTGAGCATGCGTTTTGCTTCATCCTCTTCAATTTTCTTGCCCCACCAATCAAGACCTATAGTCCATGCTCCAAATCCTATCTCTGATACTTTAATCCCACTTTTTCCTAATGTTTTGTATTTCATTTTACTATCTCCTTGAATTTCTCTAGTTTTGATTCTATTTCTACATCACTCAAAACTGCTTCTCCCACTGGAATTTCTTCATTTATGTTTATCCAAGATTTGCAGCCCTGATATTCAGATTTTATAGGAGTATTAAATTCTGGAATTTTATAGACTTTTAAAAATATTGCTTTCATTGGATTGTCTGGTTTCCAATTTCTTCTTTCATTGATGTATGAATCACTCCAAATATGAAATGGCGATAATTTCTTGATTATTTCCTCAGATAAAATATCTGCTTCTGCTAATACCTCTGCATATGATGTAATTCTATTAAATCCATTTTTCTGTGGATTTGATTTTACTTGTTCAAGATATTTATGAAATTGTGGTTTTATGTGATTATATTCTTGATGTTCTTGTGTAGGAAATAACGTGAATTTTTTTGATTCAATTCTGAATCCTGATGCTACATCTAGTATTCCTCCTTTTCTTAGGAGAACTGTTTGCTCGCCGTTTTCTAGAGCATTAACTACCGTTGCCCACTCTTTTAGGGATTCCACTAACCAAGACTTCCTATTAACGGGATGATGTCTTTTTTTACACAAACTAACATCGGTGTATCTACTTTGACATATGCTGAAACTTTGGTTTCTCTCAAATCCATAATTAGATCTTGAAAGTTTCTTAAATCATCTGTCTCAAATGCTAGCATAAAATCTTGGTCATCGATTCCAAATGAATATGTGGTATTGAGAACTATGTCTGGATATTTCTGACTAACATCAATGTGTTCATCCATCATTTTTTGTCTGTCTTCTTTAGATAACAAATACCATTCTCTTGTTTTGGTAAATGGATAAACAATTGCGTATTTTTTTGATTCATTTCCTGCAACAAATGCAATCGTTCTGCCCTTTCTTGCATAGATTGATGGTCTTGTACATGAAACATACGTTTGTGTTGGAATGATGTATTTTCCAAACACTGTTAGATATAATTTCGAAATTACACTTTGTATTTCCTCAATTGATTTTGCTGCAAACCAAAATAGAAAATCTGCATCTGAACGCAATCCTAATGTTGAATATGTTCTGAATTTTATCCCTGAATTTTTTATTACGTTCTCTACTTCCTTGGCTGATTCTTCCTTGGCTAAATCTGCCATCCATCTCCATTTGGGATCTATTTGAAAAAACGAGAAATTGAAAAAATATTTCTCATCGTCGTTTCCTTCCATACTCTCTCTTTTTTTTGAACCCTATTTAAACAAAAACTAGATTCTCTAATGTTGTATTTGTATAATTTTTTGTTTAGATTTATGTCCTGATTTTATTTGAACTAACGATGTTGATACCCCAAAATGTTTTGCTAGTTTTTTTATAATTTCTTTATTTGCCTCTCCTTTGATTGGTTTTGATTTTATTCCTATTGTGATTTGGTTTTCTTTAATATTGAGAAATTCTTTGTTAAATTCTACATTTACCTCATATAGTACACACATTATCAAAACTTTTCCTGTTTGTTAATTTTGCAAAAACTATAAAAATTTAATTAGACTTTTTGCTCTAAAACCCAATCATATCCCTCGCTTTCTAATTTATCTGCCAGTGACGCATCACCTGTTTTTAAGATTTGGCCTCTGGCAAAGACATGAACATAATCTAATTTATCTAAGAATTTTAAAATTCTTGCATAATGAGTAATCACAATTACCGTTGCATCTTTTCCTGAAACTTGACTTATTGCCTTAGCTACTGCTTGAACAGCATCTATGTCTAAACCCGAATCTGGTTCATCTAAAATTGAAATCTTTGGTTTTAAAACTGCCATCTGTAATACTTCTGCACGTTTCTTTTCTCCACCTGAGAATCCCTCGTTAAGATATCTGGAAAGAAATTCTTCTTTCAATCCTACTTTATTCAAATTTTCTTTAAGGTATTTTTGAAATTCTCTTACTGTGATGAATACTTCTCTATTTTCTCCCTGTAGTGCCTTACTAAGTGAATTGTAAGCTGTTCTAAGAAAATGTGAGAATCCCACACCTGATACTTCTGTAGGATATTGAAATCCTAAGAACAATCCTTTTTTTGCACGTTGATCTGCAGATAGCCCTAAAATACTTTCACCATCTAACAAAATATCTCCTTTAGTTACTTCGTATTTTGGATGTGCAAGTAATGTGTATGCCAAAGTACTTTTTCCAGAACCGTTAGGTCCCATTATGGCATGTACTTCTCCTGGACCTGTTTTCAAATTAACTCCTTTGAGAATTTCTTTACCTTCACGTGTAACATGAAGGTCTCTAATCTCAAGTACTGCCATGGTGCATTTTGTTTTGTTTCTATATATAATACCGACGAAATTTAGCTAATCCTAATAGGATTTTCTAAATAATAAAATGAAAAAGGGGGGATTAAATTTTGGCCAGAGACGGTCTCAAAGTGATTTTGAGTTTGTAACATGTTAGGATCTCTTTACATCT
>SCUP01000384.1 GCA_004297665.1 Nitrosarchaeum sp.
AATCTATTTGAGATTCTGTGAACATGAATATCTACTGGAATAGCTGGTTTGTCAAATGCATAAACTAGTACACAGTTTGCAGTCTTTCTTCCAACTCCTGGCAGTTCTATTAATTTTTCTAAACTGTCTGGAACTTTTCCTTTGTACTTGGAATTAATAATTTTAGCAACCTCGATTATTCTTTTTGATTTTACATGATAGAAACCAATTGACTTTATAATTTTCTCAACATCCTTTGTTTTAGCGTTGGCAAGTTCCTTTACATTTTTGTATTTTGAAAATAATACTTTGACTGCTTTTGTTGTAGTCTCATCTTTTGTTCTTGCTGAAAGTATTGTTCCAATTAAAATGCTAAATGATCCTGTCTCTGCTTCGTGCAGCTCTCTTAATGCAGTCATTCTTGGAGGCTTTACAGAAGTCATAGTATCCATCATTCCACGAAGAATTTTTTGCATCTCTGTATGGAATTTTACGTACAAGTATTATATCTGTAATAGTCAAACTAGTACTGTTGGAGTTAACAAAACAAGAAGAATCTGCACTAAAAGGCGAACAAGGTGAAATTATGCAGATGGCATACCGAATTTTGGTTGCAACAGGTGAGGCAACAGACGCAGAGAAACTAATCCCTATTGAATGGGCACATCTTTCTGGTGTAAACTATAATACAATTGGAGATGCAGGAGAGGAATTCTTATCTGGTATTAGTAAAAATGCTAGAGTCAAAGTCAAAACTACTCTTAACCCAATGGGGTTTGACTTTGATAATGTATCAAATTATAATCTAGATGATAATTTTATTTCAAAACAACTCTCCATTAGAAAATCATATGAAACAATGGGAGTAATTCCATCATTTTCCTGTATTCCATACGAAATCTTTGATATGCCAAAAGAGGGAACACAAGTATCTTTTGCAGAAAGCAATGCAGCAATTCACGCAAATTCATTTGATAATCTAAAAACTAACAAGGAAAGCGCATTTAGCGCACTTGCAAGTGCAATTACTGGAAAAAGTCCATACTCTTCACTAAGAAAAGAAGATTCACCAAATCTAACAATTAGAATGAAAATAGATAATCCAAATGAGCTGACATATGGAATGCTTGGATTTTTTGCAGGCAAAGTTGGAAACAATTCTGTAAATATATCTGGTGTCGGAGA
>SCUP01000300.1 GCA_004297665.1 Nitrosarchaeum sp.
GATTGGCCAATATCAAGAAGAAGATACTATGGTACTGAAATCCCTATTTGGTACTGCAAAAATTGCTCTGAGCCTCATGTACCTGAGCCTGGAAAATACTACAAACCATGGATGGAAAAATGCCCTATCAATCAATGTTCTAAGTGTAAAAATACTGAATTTGTAGGCGAAGAAAGAACATTTGACACATGGATGGATTCTAGTGTTTCTCCTCTTTTTGTCAGTAAATTTAACAAAGATCAAGAATTTTTCAATAAAGTATATCCTACTACAATTCGTCCTCAAGCAAAAGATATTGTAAGAACTTGGTTATACTATACACTTCTAAGATGTGAACAACTTACTGGAAAGAAACCATGGTCAGAAGCATGGATTATGGGATATGGTCTTGATGAAAAAGGAATGAAAATGAGTAAGAGTAAAGGAAATGCAATTGATCCTTTACCAGTAATTGAACAATTTGGTGCAGACACTTTTAGATTTTGGAGTGCAAGTGAGATTAATCATGGATATGATTTTAGATGTAATGAACAAAAAATTGAATCAACAAAAAAATTTCTCAGTAAACTATGGAATGTTTCTAGATTTTTATCTAGTTTTCCTGTAATTGAATCAGGAACTCCAACAATGACAGACCAATGGATATTATCTGAATTAGATGATTTAATCAAAGAATGTAAAAAAGGATATGATGAATATAATTTCTTTATTCCTGCAATTGCAATTAGAGAGTTTACTTGGAATCTTTTTGCTGCACATTATATTGAAATGGTCAAAGCAAGAGCATATGGAATTAGTTTTTCAGATGAAGAAAGAGATGGTGCAATATACACATTACATAAAACATTGTCAACCATTTTAAAATTATTAGCACCAATTACACCATTTATCACTGAATACCTTTGGAAAACTCTGTATTCAACAGAGAGTATTCATAAACAGCATCAAGTAGAAACAGAATCAAAATACAATCAGAATAAAATTACAAAAGAAATAACAGAATTTAATTCCAAAGTATGGAATGAAAAAAAGATAAAAAATCTTTCATTAAAGGATTCAATCACAATAACAATTCCAGAAAGTCTGGAATCATTCAAAAAAGACTTGAAATCTATGCATAATTTATCTGATAATTGAGCCCAAATCACACACGGATAATCCCATTTGTAATGAGATATTGAATTCCAGATACAAATTCGGTGTCTTCAATTAATCCATCTGCCCACCACCCAGCATTGTTTTTTATCCAAGACGGAATATCTTGATTTGTAGACTGTCCTGATTGAGTTTGAGGAATAGTCATTATTCCCTCTTTGATCAAATATTGAATTCCAGATACAAATTCGGTGTCTTCTATAAGATCAGTGGACCACCATCCAGCATTGTTTTTTATCCAGTCTGGAATTTTTATTTCAGGATTTGAGATGAATGGATTTAGTGCGTGTGTTCCAATAATTTCAATTACAGAATCCCCACTAAAAAATGGAATTATCAAAGTTCTAGAGTTTGAATTAGATTCAGATTCAACATAATCAGTTTCAAATCCATCTACTAAAACGAAAAACATGTCATCAGATAAGTCAAATTTTGCATCCAAAAGATCTCTTGGAATTGAAATTTCTATAGTTCCATCATCTTGAGCAGTCATGGTAATAATTAATTCAAAAAAATCAGGGTCTAGAAAAATAGATTCAATTTCAGCATTATTAATGTCATATTTGACATCATGTGAATCCATAGAAACAACACCGGTATCTGCAAGTGAATATTGAATAGATGAAGAAATTAAGATCAGAGAAAATACGAAACTTGTCATTAAAAGAAAGTTGGTGTTTTTCATCATTTAATCCTCAGATGGGATTTCATCTTCAAGTGCAGTAGAATTAGTTCCAGCAATGTTTTCTGAAGTTGAAACTATTTTACTTAGAGTTGCAGTTCCATTAAGAAACCACAGATCAGAAATTTTGCTTTGTGGATCAAGAATTGAAACTTGTGATTGTTCAATTTTGTCAATAGGAATATCAGCATTTAGAAAAATCTTTAATGCAGTATGAACTTCTTCTAACACATCATTTTCTAAAAATGCTACAATGACAAGAGAATCTTTGACACCAGATTCTCCAGAAGATATGGTTCTGGCTTTCCCAAATCCACAGTTATAGGTAATTTCATCAACAGTAATTTGACATTCATCTAATTCTAATTTGAGATTAGATTTATTTTTATCATATGTAGTAAAATTCATTTTTCCAGTTAGGGTAGATGTTTGTGATTTATCATTTATCATAGAAGCATTTACGAAATCAAAAACTAGTTCATATGTTTCATCATAAGTAAATGTGGTAGTTTTTTCTCCCATGTATGTTCCATTATTGATTTT
>SCUP01000301.1 GCA_004297665.1 Nitrosarchaeum sp.
CGCCAAGTTCTTGTGGCAATCTAATGAATTGCCACTTTCGAAATGCTTCTGCATCAAGTGCAGGATCTCCAGTACTAGGATATGTAATTACTTCAGAATGATTAATAGGAAATGTTTTGATGTTAGCTTGAGTGCCATCAGGTAAGATAACTTTAACTTTTTCAAGAGTAGCCTGTGAAGGATTTGGCATAAAATTTCCAAATGGAACAAAAGGAGCAAATGCCAGACCGGTTCCTGCAGCCCCCATTAATTTTAGAAAATCTCTTCTAGATAATGCGGTAGACTTTTTTGTCTTCTGCTCAGACATTCAAGCTGTCGTACTCGCCAAATTGCTTATAAATCTTGTTTAGTTATTTGTTGGATTTTTGTCTAATAATTACAAACATAATAACTCCGATCGCGATTCCAACTCCAATGCCGACACCTAATCCAACGTTAAAAGATGAATCATTTGTATCTTGAATTGTAATTTGAGAATCATTACTTATTGTTTTATTAGAAAATTCAGATGATGTAGTTACATTTTCTAAAGAATTGGACATGATTTCTGTTTTATTTGAATTGTCTTGTGTTGATTGAATCTCTGAAGAAATGTTAGAAAATTTAGCTGCAAGCACAATTGGCTCAGTAGTTGAGTTTCCTCCAAACAATGTAGAATGAGCTAAAAGAGTATAGGTTCCTGTTTGATTAATTGGGACATAAAGTATAGTAGAAGTGTTATCTTTATTTTTGACAGGGAAAAATCCACCGCCTTGACTAAAAACAGAATTACCTAACCAATCAAGTGAAGGCCAACCAAGAAAATGACCAAATACTCCTGATGGCATATTGGTTTGAACTATTCTTCCTTTAGGATCCATAACAAATACAGACAAGTTTGTGTCATCAGTTTTCCAAGATAATTCTATTGCTGCTGAATTTATTGAATCATCTTTAATATCAAAATAATACTGCCTCCAATCACCTGCCATGTATCTATTTGCCATATCAAATGCACCTTTGACGTAGCCATTACCAAAAAGGATATCATTACTTTGTTTTCCTTGAATTAAAACAAGTGAGTCTTTTTGATCAATTTCTTTTTTTACAACAAAAGATACTGGGGCATTGACAGTATGTGTTTTGCCTTCAAATGTTATGAAACCTTGGTAATTACCAGTTTGCAAATCATTTGGTACAACTAGAGAAATATTCACTTTGGCAGTATTATTGGCTTGCACAGTAATTGTTTCAGCTTCGGGCCAGATAATAGACCATTTATCTTTTTGATAATAACTTGCTGATAGTGTATACTCCATTGAAGTTGAATTTTGTCTTGTGTCACCTAGATAGTAAGAGTATCTAGTTGGAATAGGATATACACCAACTAGTGGAGTTCCTTTGAATTGTTCATTGGGTTCAGTAATTCTAAGTTCTTGAACAGTTCCCCATGATCCAGCTCTATTAATCATAGATAGTTCATTACTAGTTATACTGGTGTCGTTGTTTTTATCAATCCAGTCATAAAGATATAATGAAGAGATTTTCATGTCGTTCGCATAAAGAGTATCTGTTTTGTTCATAAAATTATCAAATGGAAAATTCAGATTCAATACCATCAAAGAGGATTCTGCAGGGATTAAATTTTCATCAAAAAATTCACCTAATTCTTTGTGCTCTTTGATATCAGATAATTGGATATAATTTGGAATGAATGTGTTTGATTTGTTAAGCATTGAATCTTGTTGATGTACTTTGGTAGTTCCATCAAACTGGGTATTTTTGATTAAAGATATTGTTGTAGGTTTGATAGATATTTGAATTAGTTTATCAGTGGGATTTTCAATTGTAAAAGTTGTTTTGCTGTGTTCCCCTGGAAGCAAATGACCTGCAAACCAACTTGTCATTGGCATGATTTTTGTTGGAAACTCAAATTTCTCAAATTCTATAGATGTTGAATTTATGGATTCAAGTGCAGGTTTTAAAATTTTTTTGATATTATTGTATGATGCATTATTAGAAACTAGAAATATTCCTTCCTCGCCATTTACAAAACTTAATGCCTTATCTACATCTACTAATCCAGATCCTTGAGTAAATGGATCATTTTGAAGATCTTTTGCAGTAGACATCAAAATATTTTTGATTGTAAAGGGATCATATTCTTTTGATTGCTTGTTTAGTCCTTCCATTAGTACTGCCGCACTTCCAGAAACTAGAGGTGCTGCCATGCTAGTTCCTCCAAATAATGAAAAAGACTCTTCTTTTGAGTTCTTTGTGGTTTTAAGAACATTAGATGGGGTAAAACCATGAGCACCGATACTCATCAAGTCAGGTTTTGGATCTCCAATAATTCCAGGACCTCTGCTTGAAAAATCTACTACATCATTAGAATGTGAAATTGTATTACCAAATCTTGGTTGATCTTTAAATTGACCATAACCAACAAAGACATTATTTGTAGTGGCTCCAACTGCAATTCCAAATGGAGATGCGTTAGGCATACCAATTGTTCCATAACCATGTCCAGAATTACCTGCACTGGAAACAATTGTTACACCAGGATAATTATCATCAAGGGAGTGAGGAGTGGCAAGTATACTGAGTATTATAGATAAAACATCCATTCCAGGTGCAGTGTTAAATGATGGAAAATTTGAAACCCCCCAACTATTTGAAATGATATCTACTCTTGGTTTTCCGATAAATTTCCAACTATGTTCTTGATTGTCAAATCCAGATAACCACAACCAAGCATAAACAGTATCACCTACCCATAATGATTTTACTGGAACAATTTTTGCACCTGGTGCAACTCCCTTAATTGTAAATTTCTCAGTATTATTGTAAATGTCATATGTTTGCTCACCTTTTGATGCAATAGAAGAAGCACTAGATGTTCCATGTCCTAGAAAATCAGTCATTACTCCAAAAAATTCTCCCTTAGGATCAAATGCAGGCAACAAAGTTCCATTAATTGCCTGTAGTGTTTTATCAACATCTGTAGTTTTGTTTTGAATCACACCATAAACATCTAATACTTGCGCACCTATTGTTCCTGCACTATAATCTGCTTTGCCATCATTATTGGAATCATAAACAAGAAATTCTTTTCCACTTCCCAAGACAATTGGTTTTTCGTCAGTAAAATCAAAATCATATTTTGGTTTCTCGCCAGATTTTAAATCAAATCTAGTATAATCTTCCCAAGAAGTACTCAGATCAGGAATTACAGTATCATATGTTCCTGCGATGTAAGAATCCACTACAAGTACAGGTACAACTTGAATTCTAGCCAATGGTCCTTCCAGACCTCCTTGATACATTACACCAAGATGATAAATTCCACTTTTTGATTTGATGTAATTTCTGTCATCTTGGCCGATTTTAATATCAGTGTCTAATGTTCCATTAAATATAGGAGAGTTTCCAAATTGTGGAAAAAATGAATTGTAAATTGGAATTTGCGTTCCTTCCCCATTTTGAGATATATCTAGAAAAATACCATCTTTTGTTTTGTATACTGATGAGGTAATTCCTTCTGGAATTGGTCTCGTATGATTTCGTATGATTTCATCCTTGTCAATGAATGCAAAAAAAGTAGAATTTGTTAGTATGATTCCCTGTCCATCAGAATCAAGCATTATAGGATGATTGTTTTTGTCTCTAGCTAGAGAATGCTGAATATCCAGATTCGAAAAATCTACACCTGTATCAACAACTGCTATGCTAATACCATTTCCAGTAACATTGTATTTTGCTTGTGCTAATGTAGAACCTGTAATTTCACCAATTCTAGATGCATCAGTTACATTAGAAATATCAGAATGAAAATCCAACTTGAAATCTTCTATAATATAGTATCCTTGAGAAATTAAATTTGAAATTGAGCTTTCTGGAAGTACTGCAACATAAAAAAATCCTCCGTTGGATTGAATTTCATATATTGAATTTTTTTTTAAAAAATATGAATCATCAGAACCGATTCCAAAAATCATATATCTTTTAAAATTATTTGATTTAAAAAAATCTGAATCAATTTTTAAAATATCTGAATCAAATAAATTATTGTATTTATTGTGAAAGGAATTATTTTCAAGATATAGATCTCCACCTACAACTGCATAAGAATTTACAAACATTCCTGAAACAAAAAGAATACTAAAAAAGATAGCCGCTTTGGGCATTACAATTAATTTTGCTATTCGTGTGTTATTATAACTATCTTCTTCTAGCAAGTATTGCAATTTGTAGTGCCACAATTATTCCAATTGATGCTACAATTGGAAAGAACAGCGAGTTTAATTGCGATGATGCCTCTTCAATGTTTATTACAGAATTTGATATTGTAGTGACACTTGTATCAATATTATTGCTAGCACTCTCCAAAGAAGAGCCAAACCCTTCAATTTCTGATTTTAATGTGTCTAATTCATTTGATGTTTCTTCTAAAACTGAATTTAGTTTTATTATTTGATTTGAAATTCCTGCCAAATCTTGACTTAGAACATTAGTTGCAACCGAACCATGAGATATTGTTCCTTGACTAAAAGAAACCACATGAAAAACATAAGTTCCTTCCTCTTTTGGAGTGTAATCTAAATAGTATAATCCCTGATGAAGTGTTGAAAAGGCATTTGATAGTGTCTCTACTTTTCCAGAAGGTAAATGGACATGTGTTGTTTGAAGTAATTTGCTTGGATCATCTCCAATTAAGAGGCCATCGCTAGTAGTCTGTACAAATACTCTAAATGAGGTGTTTATTGCTGCAGTTTCCGGAGCAAAAACAGATGTATTGATATGTCTCTCAACAGGCACAGTAATCAGATCTGTTGTAGATGTAAATTTTACATCTATTTTTTGAGAGATGCCGTTTTGTTCAGTACTAATCACCTCTATAGTGTATGTACCAAATGGAAAACTTGGAGAAGATGGAGGCCATGTTAATAATACATGATTAAAGGAACCGTCACTAGTGGTGATAATTTGATCAAAGCTTGCAATTGTTTCATCTGGAGCAAATAATCTGATAATCAAAGTTTCATTGGGTTGTCCTTTTCCATATACAAAGAGGGGCTGTCCTTCAGAGTAGACTTGATTGTTGCTAAGTAATTCTAGTTCTGAAAAGGCATCATTAAGTGGAACGATTAAGAGTAGAATAAAAAACAAGAATAAAATTTTTAATTTCAATTTAGAATAATTGAATATTATCTCCTAGATATTGCTTCTGGAAAAATTATCTATAACTATCGTTAAGTGTTGATTCAAAAAAAAGAAAAAAAGGGAAAATGTGAACTAGTTTCTTACTGTACAGTTATAGTTGTACTTACTGGTGGTGATAATGCCGTTGGATTATCAACAGATTCCCAGACAAATGCAGTGGCAGTATATTCGCCAGCATCAGTTGGGATCCATGATAAAGCAGGGCTGAATGATTGACCAGCAGATAGTGAACCTGTAATCCATGCAAGTGAGACTGTAACACCGTTACCATCCTGAATCTGTACCAAGTAGGCAAATGCTTGCTCTCTATCCTGACCATTTGCTAAGTCGGCAGTTATTTGCACCTGTTGATCAACGCTAACAGTGCTTAAGCTGTTACCGAATGCGTCAACTGTTCTCAAGTTAGCAGCTGGTGCTCTCTCGAGAGGTGGTACAA
>SCUP01000302.1 GCA_004297665.1 Nitrosarchaeum sp.
TCAATTGCTCTTCTTGCAACATCAATAAGATTACGCTTGAATTTGCCAACAATTAACACCATCACCAAAACTGATCTAATAGGTTCTAAACTAAGAGATATTTTAGAATGGTCAAGTAATTTAAAATTATTAGAAAACGCCATTGCCAAAGAAGCAGATGGAGAGACGTATAGTTTAACTACAAATATTTTACGAGGCTTGAATCTAGGCGGTTTTGCTCAAGGATTGATTCCAGTTTCTAATGTTACGGGGGAAGGATTAGTAAACTTGGAGGGGGCGCTAAGCAGAATTCTTAACTTAGGTGAGGAGGTAGAAGATTAGTGGCATCAAAGATTACTGTAAGAGCACCATCTTCTACTGCAAATTTAGGTCCGGGATTTGATGTGTTTGGATTAGCAGTTGATGCTTTTTTTGATGAAGTTACTTTAACAAAAAAGAAAAGTGGGATAAGCATAGTCACTGAAGATAACATTCCAACAAATCCAGACAACAACACAGCGGGATTAGTTGTTAAAAACATGATAAAAAAATTCAAAATAAAAGATGGTATAGAAATTAAAATCAAAAAAGGTGTCCCTGCAGGATTTGGAATGGGTAGTAGTGCAGCTTCAGCAGCAGCTACTGTAATTGCGTTTGATAAGATGTATGAATTGAAATTAGATGAAAACACGCTTGTAGAATTTGCTGGATCTGGAGAAAAGGCTAGTGCAGGTTCTGTTCATTATGATAATGTAGCAGCATCAGTATTGGGAGGATTTGTAATAGTAAGGACAAACCCTCTAAATGTAATCAAGATTAGACCACCAATGAATCTAAGAATGTGTGTTGCAGTTCCAAAACTTAAGGTTCCAAAAAAGAAAACCAAAGTATCACGAGGTGTAATACCTAAAAAAGTCAGCTTAATTGACAGTATTGCAAACTTGTCAAATGCTGCAGCAATTGTTGCAGGATTTATGAAAAAAGATCCCAAGTTGATAGGAGATTCCATAAAAGATGTGATCGTAGAGCCCGCAAGACAACACATGATACCAGGATTTGCCAAGGTTAAAGAAAATGCTCTCAAGGCTGGTGCATTTGGTGTAACAATTAGTGGTGCAGGTCCTTCAGTAATTGCATTTTCAAATAGTTCAGCAGATTTAAAGAAGATAAGTTTAGCAATGTCTAGAGGATTTGCAACTGCAAATACTAAATGTCAAACTGTGATTTGTAAACCAAGTAAGGGTGCACTAGTAATAAAAAAATAAAGAAAATTTATGAAAAAAGCAGTTATTTTGTTTAGTGGCGGAATAGATTCAGTTTGTGTAGTTAGTTATCTAAAATCAAAATATGATCTGTATGGAATTTCATTTTCATATGGTCAAAAAGCTAACAGAGAGATTGTTGCAGCAAAAACTTTTGCAAAAAAGCTTGGACTAAAACAGCATAAAATTATCGATATTAGTTTTATGAAAGAATTGTATGGAGATTCTAATGTTTTAACTAGTTCAAAGAGGAAAATTCCAAGTGAGTTTGATTATTCCATTGTTGTTCCAATTAGAAATGCAGTATTTCTATCAATTGCTTCAGCATGGGCGTTTACTCTTAATGCCTCATTTGTAGCATATGGTGCGCATACAGGTGATAAGCATTATCCTGATTGTAGACCAATATTTGCAAAAAAGCTGGAATCAGCTTTTAATCAAGGTGAGATTGATGGAATAGATTCAGGATTACGAAAAAATATCAAAATATGGTCACCTTATCGTGAGGGTCTTTCAAAAAGTGACTTGCTAAAAATTGGTTTTAAAACTTTGGGTAATTCCATTTTCAAAACATGGAGTTGTTATTCTAGTAAAAAATATCATTGCGGCAGTTGTGAATCTTGTAATAATAGAAAAATAGCCTTTCAAAAAGCTGGTATCATAGACAAAACAAAATATCTAAAATAGTTCTAGTATCTGTTATCAAGAATCTTCTTTTTGAAAACAAAATTTCTAATTATAATATACCAAATAAAGAATATTCCACCAACAATTCCCATAAATACATAATTTTGGATTTGTGGAGTTAGTCCTTGTATGGAATTAGTAATTTCTCTTGAAACTAACATTGAAACTGCAATAACAATTCCAAATTCAATTGCATACCATGTCCAGCTAGGCCAGGATTCTTTTGGAATGTGGACATTAGGATTAGCTCCCATTGGTTTTTGTCTAAAAGATTGATTATTTAATTTTTCAGAATCTAGAGTGGTATGTCGGAAGTACGTCGTCTAATCATAGTCATAATGTTCTCTTTTTCCTCCCTATTTTCATAAATTCCTCTATATGCAGATGTGGTAAGTATTGCATCATTTCTAACTCCACGCATTTTCATACAGAAGTGCTCTGCATCAGCTAAAACTACTACTCCCTTTACGCCCTGAGCAAATAACTCATCAGCTATGTTTTTGGTTAGCCGTTCTTGAATTTGTAGTCTTTTAGAGTATTTTTCAACTAGTCTTACCAGTTTTGAGATTCCAAAGACTCTGCCGTTAGGAGAATATGCTATGTGAATTTTTCCAAAAAATGGCAACATGTGGTGTTCACACATTGAATAAAATTGAATATTACGTGCAATAACTACATCAGAATCTTCAGAGAATTGTACTGATAATTCAGAATCAGACTCGTATCCATCAAATATTTCCTGATACATATTTGCAATTCTTTCAGGAGTATCTTTAAGACCCTCACGGGTAGGATCCTCGCCAATTTCTATGATTAATTCTCTAACAAGTTTTTTTACACGTTCTTTATCCATTGATATTTTCACAGCTTTTTTCTAGTATTTGAACCTAGTCTGGTTTCTAGGCTGATGATAAGATTATGGTGCTCCAATGAATTTATGAAGTTGAGGGACAACTTTGACATCAATGTAATGTGGGTAAACTATGTCATACAAATTTAGCAGTAGATCTAATGAAGGCTCTGCAATACCATATGTTGGTTGTATAATGAATCCATCAATGTCATGCTTTGAGATAACATGAAATATTTTATCAACTAAATCTTTGAAATCTTTTAATTTAGTTCTGGAGCTTACAACTATTTTGACATACGTAGTTTTTTTAGATGCAATAGATGATTGAAGACATTTCATTGCATTATCAATTAATCTTTCATAGTGTTTAGAATCTACAAAATCAGAATCTTTTGTCTTAAATTCTATTTTAACAATATCAATAAAAGGCAATACGTGATTGAATCTATCAGAATCAAAGCATGATGACTCTAGGTAGGTTGGGATTTTTTTGGTTTGAACATACTTTGCAAGTTCAGCTACTGCATCATGTTGAATTAATGGATCACCACCTGTGAAATTTACTTTATATGTTTGATTTTTAAGATTAGAATCTATTAATTTACATGCATCCTCAATTGTGTATTCTTTTCCAGAATCAAGTGGGAGTGATTCTGGGGTATCACAATAAAAACAAGTAAATGGACAACCAGCTAATCTAACAAAAAGCGTTTTTGTACCATAAAGAATTCCTTCTCCTTCAACTGATGTAAATATTTCAAATAATCTAACTTTCAAGTAATTGTGGTAATTTTTTTCATTATTTATTCAATGAGTTTTGATTAGTGCATTACAGGTTCTTTTGTATAGAATAAACCAGAAATAAAGAAGACTACACCTAAAATTCCAATTAAGCTTCCCACAAATTCTACTGTGTTTTGCATTTCACCCTGTAATGGAGCCCATAACCATGCTATCAAAGCACCAACTACGATCATTGGAATTCCTACACCAACAGTAATTGCCTTAGAAGCCATGCTCAATTCTGTTTAGAAAATGTATATGAAGTTTATGATAAGATGATTAATCTTGAAATTGTTCTAGTAATGATGCTAATGATCGTAATAACTCATTTGCTGTTTCAAATTCACCTTGAGATAAGTGGTGTTTAATGGTTTGAAGTGTTTTTTTAGCATCTTCTAGATCAGATTGACTTAATTTATCAGAGTTAGATAATGTAAATAATATTTTTTCAATTTGCATAACTCTAGATTCTAGTCGATCATTTTTTGTTAATTCAAATTGTTCTTTAATTGATATTATTTCTCTTACTTGTTTGATTATCTCATGTGGGTTTGTTGCTGAGGAGAGATTTTCTCTAGCAGTTTCAAGTTTTTGGATAATATCTTCAGATAAGCCTTTGTTCTTTGCGTTTTCAATTAGTCTATCCAGTTGTTCTAAGTATTTTTGGGCATATTCTTTAGCACGGGTTTGCTCTTGTTGAGATGCATATTCACGAATTTTGTTATTGAAATCTACAGTAATTTGTTTAATTTTATTAATTGTTTGTAATGCATCATCAAATTGCCTATCTACGATCTGTTTTTTTGCGGTTACAAAGAGATCATCTATTTCAGAAAAATCAACTGATGTATTGTATTTTTTAGCAATTATCTTAAGATTATCAATGTAGTTTTGTAATCTAAGAAGATCAACAGAGGGATCTACTGTAGCTTTAAGAGTAGCCATTTCTGCTGGGGAAGATTGATTGATTGATAATTGTTGAGATACTTCTTTGAATATTCGCATTGCAGAAAGAAAATGTTGTTTTGCTAGATCAATTTCATTATTTTTAAGAGATTCTTCCAAGGCCTTAATTTGTTGTGCACCATCTTTGAAAAGTTGTTTTATTTTATCTGATGAATCTTGGTTTATCTGATTTTCAAGTTGTTTTTGGGCATGTTTTGCAATTTTTAGAAGAATGTACGGATCGGTTTGGGCTTGAGCAAGATTAGTCATGCCACCTAGAATCATACTAGATACTAAAATCAGCAATACAAATGAGGCTATTTTTTTCATTTCTCTTCCTCCAAATCTTTTTTCAGTTTTACTAAATTTTGTAAATCTTTTTTATCAATTTCTATAACTCCTAATCTTTCTAATCTTTTTACAGCTCTCCACATAGTAGTTCGTGGTTGAAGAAATTTCTTTCTTAATTCACTTTCAAGTGCTTGACCTCCATTATTAGAAATGAATTTTACAATCTCTTTGTCATCGTCACGCATTTCGGGTCTGAAACTGAATATAGTTTCTGTGTCAATAGATTTTGTTTCAATTTGTTTTTCAGAAACAGATTCTATTTGTATAGTAGATGGTAAGGATTTTTGTTGCTTTCTTTTTAGTATTAATACTCCACCTATTACTGCAGCTACAACTGTACCAACAATAACTACAACATTAACATAATTAAATAATGATTCATCTAGAATTGTTGGTTTGTGAGTAGTTGGATTTATTGGTGCACCAAAGATGTAGTTTATTTCAGATAATCCAGAAGTTAGATCGAGTTTTGTTTGCTCATCTACTATTTCCATATTGTTTGGTAAACCACTTATTCCAACTATGACTGAATTTTTTGGCATTAGTAATGTGTAGTCAGATGGAGAATCAAATGAGAATGTCCAAACTCGTCCTTCTTTTGAAATTAAATCATGAATATCATAATCAATTACAATACTTGATGAGCCAAGTGTATCAATTATTGCTTTGTCTTCAACTATTTCTTCAGATAACAAAAATCCAGCGTCTCCTACTGCAACAAAATTATCTATTGACTTACCAAACAAATCAAGCTCAAAATCAGGTTCTAATGGATCCACGTCTATCTGTGTAGATACATGTGTGGATCCATCAGAATAAATGAC
>SCUP01000303.1 GCA_004297665.1 Nitrosarchaeum sp.
GATATTCGTGTAATAGTTTTAGAAGCTCTTCCGATGATTCTTCCTGGCTTTAATGAAAAGTTAGCTGAATTTTCAAAACAAAAGATGATAGAGCGAGGTATTGATATCAGACTAAGAACTGCGGTTACAAGTTTTGATGGAACAGAAGTCACTATAAAATCATTAGATGAAAATCCAAAAGATTCTATGGATGAATCAAAGATAGATGTAATCAGAACTAAAACATTGATTTGGACTGCAGGTGTTACGCCTGTTAATACAATTAAAAGATCAATGTTCAAAACTGATAAAGGCAAAGTTATTGTAAATGATTTTCTTGAAGTTCTAGAATTTCCTGGAGTTTTTGCAATTGGTGATTGTGCATTGTTTATGGATCCTAAAACAAATAGACCGTTTGCACCTACTGCACAACTTGCAGAAGCACAAGCTAAAATTGCAGCTCACAATCTTCATGCTCTAATTAAAAATTTAGAGAAGAGAAAATTTGAATATCATTCCAAGGGACAAATGGCAATAATTGGAAAAAGAACTGGTATCGCAACATTTTTGGGAATGAATATCTCCGGATTCTTAGCTTGGCTTATTTGGAGAAATGTATACCTTTCAAAGATTACATTACCGGATAAAAAAATTAGAGTTTTCATAGATTGGGCAATTGATTTGTTATTTGACAGAGATATTTCAAGACTAAAACTCATGAAACGTGAGACAGAAAAAGAATACAAAGTTCTTGATGAAGTTGACGATGTTTGGTAATTATTTTCTTAGTCTCTGAATTATCATAACTGGTGCTACAAAATACATTCCAATATTCATCAAAATAATTCCTATACCATAACCTAACATTTCCTGTTCTGAATCAATATCAACATAGTTTAGTATTGATAATGTTGTTAACATTGGTGTTAGTGTTAGTCTAATCGCTTCTTTGAAAATTGGTTGTTCTCTTTCATAGTCTGCTATTGTTGGTGAGAATAAATAGTATAATTGGTTAAATCCAGTCATAAATGCAGTTCCTGACTGTGTTGTAAGAATAGTATTATCTCTTAGCTCCCGTAGTTGCTGTACTTGTGGAGCTAGTTCACTACCATATGTAGCAGTAGCAATTAGACAACTACCTTTTTCTTTACCTGAAAAATCATCTATTATTGAGTTTGTTTCTTTGATTGGTTCAGATATTATTTTAAAAGAATTAACAGAATCTTCAAATCTAGAAATTTGATCATTAAAATTGTCTACTCCATTACTATATGCAAAAGTATAAAATTTTTCAGCAGTTGCAATGATCACCTCTCTAAATTGTACATTATACGATCCTCCGTTACTTTGGAAAAAACCTCTAGCATTAGTAACATATGCTTGTTTTCCATTAATTGTTGATTTTTCTTGGGAAAGAATTTCCAAATTGCCTGATGCAAGTGCATTCTTTAGAAATTCAGCTTTTTCTTGTATCAAGTCATCTAGACTTTTTCCCTTGGTATTAGTAATGGTCAGAGAAATTACTGGATTAATGGGCCCAACTTTAGGTCCTACAGCAACTACATCAGGAGAGTTTTCATCAGTTTTTTCTGGTTGTTGTAATAACCAGCCTTCAGGTGCATTAAATACAATATCTAGTGCTTTATTTTCATAAAGCTGACTACCTGAAGAACTTGTAATTGGTGTAGTAATTCTTTCAGGATCTGATAGCTCAAGTAAATCAGAGACATCAGAATGGTTTACAACTTCAACTTTTGTAATTTTTACTTGTTCGGTATTTACCGGAATGTCTTTGTCTCCTGTTTCCACTGAAGCAATCTTGTCAAGTGTTTCAAAACTTTCTTCTGTTACAATTCTACCAAAGGCAGTATACTGTTCATCAAGAAAGTTTGAATCTTTATGAACTATAAAAAATTGAGAACCAGCACTGTTTGGATCAGTTGATCTTGCCATTGAGACAATTCCACGATTATGTTTTATTGTATTAAATTCAGCATTTACAGAATATCCAGGTCCTCCAGTTCCCCAAGTGCTCTGATCTCCAACTTTTGTATTTGGATCCCCACCCTGAATCATAAATCCCGGAATTATTCTATGAAATATTGTACCATCATAGAATCCGTTTTCAGATAATTTAATGAAATTGGCAACATGGTTTGGAGCATCATTTGGGAAAAACTCTATCACAATTTTTCCAAGATTAGTATGTAAAATTACTAATCTATCATCAGATTGTGCAAATGACTGATTTCCTAAACTAATTAAAAGTAATGACAAAGATATTATGATAAGAATTTTTTTCAATAAATTTTTTCATGGTATCCTACTTAAAAGCTAATTGCATTAGTTTTTAACAAGTTAAAATAATAAATCAATATGCAGCCTGATGAAAAAATTCAAGCACATTTGGTTTCAGTATGGAGAGAAGCAAAAAAATTCTTTTCAGTTGGAGGAAAAGAAGGCATGTTAGTTTTAACTAATAAACATTTGATGTTTATCCACAAGACAGAGGCTAAAATGAAGTGGTGGCAAGCTATTAGGCAAAGACAAGTTATCAATTTCTTAAAATCAAAAAACACTATGATTCGTCATGATGGTTATGAAGAAAGTAATCTAATAGAAGATATGACAAATGGAAAAAATACACAGTTGTCATTTGATGATATTTTGAATATTAAATATGAGGAAAAGGAGTGGGGTAGTATCTTATTATTAGAATATGAAAAAGATGGTAAACGACAAAAATATCAGTATGCAATTGCCCAAGATTGGGTAAAATATCCAATTAAAGAGCCTACAAAGTACATGAAAGTGGATTGGGAACCTTTTGTGCAATATATTAAAGACAGGCAAAAATTTACAAAGTGAAATTGGGAAAAATTTATGCTGTCGGTGTAGGACCAGGTTCACCAAAATATATTACTGAAATTGTAAAAGAAATAATACAGAATTGTAATGTAGTAATTGGTTACAAATACACGTTAAAAACAATTGAAGATTTACTTGTAGGTAAGGAAATCTATGAGATTACTATGAACAACCAAGAGGAATCATATCAAAAAATTCTTGCAAAATTAGGTGATCGTTCTCTAGTTATTCCATTTACCGGTGATGTTAATTTTTCAGAATCTGAAGTTGTGGATAGATTAATTGAGATTTTTGGTGAAATAGAAATAGTTCCGGGAATAAGTTCAATCCAAGTTGCTGCATCAAAAGCAAGAGTACCACTTGATAAATCCAAAGTAATTACAATGCATGTAACAACTCCAATTGAAGAAAAGAAACTAGAATTGCAAAAAGCATTAATTGATGGATATAATGTAATTTTAGTTCCAAGACCATGGTCTAAACAACCTGACAAGCATTTTATGCCATCAGAAATTGCAATATATCTAAAAAATAATGGTTTTAATACAGAAAGTATGAAGGTTCATGTCTTTGAAGCATTAACTACTGAAAATGAAACTAGTTTTGTTGGAACTGTAAAAGATTTGGAAGGTAGAGAATTTTCTGATTTATCTGTAATGGTTTTCAATCAATCTGTTTTGGATTCATATATGAATTACAAATGGCAATGGAAAAACTAGTTACCTAGATTTTTTCCTTGCCCTAGAACCACATTATCTTCAATATTTGGGAATACATAGGCTACAATTTTCATCCATTGGTAGTCTGGATCATACAATCTGTAAAATCCAGCATTATCTAATGTAATGTTAGTTGATTGACCTGGTAATATTTCATCAGTTGAAATTCTACCATCGGCAGTAAATTGATCATGTCGATCATTGTTTTCTGTTCCACTAAGAATACTATGTGACACCACATCGTCATTTACAATAATAATTGTTGTTCCTGGCTCAATTGAAATTCTATCCTGTGAAAAATATCTAAGGTTTAATGAACTAGTTGATTCTGATGCTGCTCCAACATCAATGTATGTACCTACACCTTGAGTTGATGAACCTTTAAGAATGTGTATTGTAAGTTTTTCATCTGTTTTAGATTCTGTTGTAGTCTTAATTTTTGAGAGTTCGGATAGTTTTGCCGTGTATATTATTTTGTAGTCATTATCATCAATTGTTATTCTTCCTGTAAATCCATAAACTGATGCAGTTTTACTTTCTTCAACTAGTCTTCCAAAAAATCTAATGGATGCTGTGTCGCCAGTATCACTTTCAACAACTCCATTAACTCTGATATAGTTGCCTTCACGTAATATTGTTGCCTCTAATTCAGTAGCTAGAAAATCTTGATCATCCAAAGTAATGAATCCATCTTCAATTGAAGATTTAACACTGCTTCCAGTTTGTGTTTGTGTAGATAATACTAGGTCAATTTCAGAAATTTTTATCATGTCTTCTGTTACTGCGTATCCTGATCCTTCCAAAGTAAAAGCGCTGTTTGGAGAAATTATTGCAAAAGAATCACTAAAAACAAATCCTGAAAAAGCAAGTAACATTAAGAGTACTGAAATAGCATTCATACAAGATTTTCTATTTGATTTGGTTTATAATTTACTACTAAATTATTTTAGACTGATTAGGCAAATCCGTGGGTTTTTCGTGGAATTAAAAAATAGGCAGACCGATACTGTCTTCCTGAGCTAGTTTTATCATATAATCTTCTAAATATCCTCCTGCCAAAAGAAGCCCCACCACTATTCCAATTTCTATAATTGTTGGTTTGAGAAATGGGATTAGATTGGTTTTTTTAGATATTGCTCTGATCAACATGAAACTTCTAGATGTTGCTATAGAGTATGCAGTAAGTTCCATGATTCCAAATGGTGATAAAAAGAGAATTGCAAGTGGTGGAATTTTTGCCAATTCTGGGGAGATTGAAATTATTGCTGAAAAAGCAAAGCCGGTAGACCAAGCTGAAAATAATCCCCATGCTACTCCAAATCCTGGAATAAACATTGGTAATGATACAGATGAGTTATGAAGGAAAATTCCTACTGCATCAATGCCTGTAACTAATTTTTCAAATTCAGACATGAATGTATTTGCTTCTTCTTCACTAACTTGAGACATTGATCCGATTTGATAAGTTGCTGCAAATAATCCCATAAATATGAAAAATGTAATTATCCTAATCTTAGACATGTTATCATTAACTGGAAACAATATTTGAGGGTTGGGTATGGATACAGATTTAATTAAACCAAAAAACATTCTTGGATGATGAAAAAAGAGCTAACTGTTGCTTTGAATTATGCTTTGAATAAGGGGTTCCAAATTCATCCAAACGCATTCAAGTTTTTAGAGAATATTGATGTAAAAAGCCTAGAAAAAATAATTAAAGAAATTGTTCGTGAGAAAACAAAACAAAAATTGTTTCAAATCAATCAGGATGATTTAGAGGTTTATTTGGGAATTAAAGAGGATCAGACATTACAAAATGAGCATAAGATAATCTTTGACCCGACTTTGAAAATTACTACTGGTGAGGGAGTAAAAGGGTATAATGCTCTTTTTTCAAGTCGTTTTAACAAACTAAAACGAATAATCTCAGATAGGCCAGAATCAAGAATGTTAAAGTCAATTGCTTCTGTCAAGACTATAAAATCTGATGATGACATGTATGTTTGTGGTTTGGTAACCACCAGAAGTACTGAGAGAAACATCACAAAATTAGTCTTGGAAGATCCATCAGGTTCATTTGAAGGGATTGTTTTTGATGCTGAATTGCAAAAAATAGCAGGCTCGTTACTAAGTGATCAATTTATCATGGCACGAATAGGTTTTGGAAAGAATGCAGGCTTTATCATTAAAGATTTGATTTCACCTGATATCCCTGATCAAGCCTCAAACAGGTCTGAAACTGAAACATATGCAACTTTTCTTTCAGACCTACATATTGGCAGTAAATACTTCATGGAAGAGGAATTTACAGAATTTGTATCATGGTTATCTAGTCCAGATCCAATAGCAAGGAAAATTCGTTTTGTGTTAATTTGTGGGGATTTGGTAGATGGTGTTGGAATCTATCCAAATCAAGACAAAGAACTAGTATGCCAAACCATTGAAGAGCAATTAAAAAAAGTCGAAGAACTTCTCAGTAAAATTCCTAATTACATAAAAATATTCATTATGCCAGGAAACCATGATCCTGGACGTAGGGCATTACCACAACCAGCCATTCCAAAAAAATACAATTCCAGATTATGGGAAAAAGAGAATGTGTTTATGGTTGGAAACCCAGCTGTTGTTTCTTTGAATGGGGTAAAGGTAATGATGTTTCATGGTCAAAGCATTGATGATATTGTAAAAACTACACCAGGTCTAAGTTATGACAAGCCTACAAATGTAATGAAACATCTTCTTAGAGCAAGACACCTTAGTCCAATTTATGGTAGTCAAACTCCAATTGCGCCTGAAATGGAAGATTTGATGGTAATTGATGAGATTCCAGATATTTTTCATGTCGGTCATGTCCACAGAGCAGAACTAGATATGTACAAAGGAATTCTTTTGTTAAATTCTGGCTCTTGGCAAAAACAGACCCCATTTCAAGCCAGTGTTGGAATGACTCCAAATCCTGGAATAGCACTTATGGTAAATTTGAAGACTTTCAAAGTTTATCATGAAAATTATAATTCTAATAAATTAAACAATATCTTGCAAAGTTAGATCGTCTTTGAAGGTTTTTTTGATCATCTCAGATGAGATTGTAAGTTTGTATTTTTTTGTCCTTCCATGTATTCCTTGATGAACTAGTCTTCCAGTAATAATTCCAGATAATTCGATTTCGCTAAGCATTTGAGTAATCCGTCTTTGTGTCAGTTCATCTCGTCCTACTACTTTGCACAATCCTTTGTAAGACGAATAAATTTCTCCTGTAGATGAGCCTCCTGCCTTCATTATTGCAAGAATAACGAGCTTTTCATGGAGAGGGTATGATTTCAGAGATGTTTCTTCTTTGTTTTCTTCAATTTTTAGAGATGCCTCTCTTACATGATCTTCTGTAACTTTATCTGATTGTTGTCTTTCGGCAATTTCTCCTGCAACACGAATTAGGTCAATTGCTCTTCTGGCATCTCCATGTTCGCCCCCAGCCAGGGCTGCACAAAGATTTAATGCTGAGTCTGCTACTGAGTTTGGAATAAATGCCTCTTTAATTCGCTCCTCTAGTATTTTTTTTATTTGTTCTACATTATAATTTGTAAAAACTACCTCTTCTTCGCCTAGGCTACTGATTACTCTAGGATCGAGTTTTTCTTTAAATGTAAGATCGTTTGAGATTCCTACCAAAGTCAACGAGCCTTGTTTTAGACGCTCATTTGCTCTGGTTAGTTGATATAAGATGTCTTTGCCTGTTTTTGATACTAGTTGTGCAAGATAGTCAATTTCATCAATAACAAAGATTGCATTAATTTTAGATTCATCTATGCTGATTAGTATTCGTTTGAAGACTTCGCTGATTGCTAGACCTGTACTTGGTAATTTATCATCCTTTATCCCTAATTGCCGTCCAAAGCTTACCAATAACCCGTAAAGAGTTGTTTCTTCCTTAGAATTTGAATAAACTAGTTTGATTGGGAATTTTGATTTCTCTACCCTGTCTTGAATTTTATTTAGTACTTTTTTCACTACAAGTGTTTTTCCAGTTCCTGGTTTACCATATACTAGTAAATTTGAAGGCCTTGAATGTTTAAGGATAGGTAGTAATGATTGTGTTACTTGTTCCTGTTCAGAAGTTCTATGTTGAATAGTGTCAGGAATATATGTAAAATGAAGGATATCCCTGTTTTTGATTATTGATTTACCAGATTCAGCTGCATCAAGTAATCTATCAATTGGATCAGACATACTCACACACCTATGTTTCTACTCAATAGTAACATAATGATATCTGAATTTAGAGAGTAAAGAAGAGAATAGTTATTCTAGTTTAGTTTGTAATTAATTATTTTTAGTTAGATTTTAGATTTTCAATAAAAAAAATTAAAGAAAAAGATAGAGTGGAAAGAATGGTGTGTGGGTTAAATCAACCAAATCTAATGTTAACAGATTGTTAATTTCCTGTTAAGAAAACTGCTAAAAAGGTCATTTTGACCCCTTTATTTCCATTCCAGGCGTTAAGATTGATGTTAACATTGTGAATATCCCAAATCATACCCCTTTATTTCCATTCCAGGCATGAGTTAGAGGGGTCAGAATATAATGTACTTGTTGACATTGTTAATAACAAAAAACACACTAGGCATGGCCTAGGCAGTCAATGTTAACAAACCTCCTAGTTAACAAATATTCTGGGATCAATTGAACTGTTAACATCAGATCCTCATAGATCTCAAAGATGGCTAAGAAACGTATTCGAATTGATATGGAAGATACCGATGGAGCACGATATGACATCAAATTAGAGGGTAATGTCACTCGAGAAAAGGTTCTAAAAATATTTGAAATGATGGATTTGATGAATATAGAAGAAGAACAAGAGACCGCCAATATGGATTCAATAGGCTCAAAAATATGGTATATTATAGACAAATTCTTCCCAATGGGAAAGTTCACATCTACAAACATACTTGAAAAATATGAAGATGAATATAATGAGCCTGTTAAACTTAGTATAATCTCTACATATTTGTCCAGATTCTCTACTAAAGGCAAGGTGGATAGAATTAGAACTGGTCGTGAATGGACATATCAGGCCATAAAACTTAGTCAAAAACAACAATAAATTAAGAAATTGTAATTTTTCGTACTATGAGACGATCCTTTCCTAAGATTACCTTAACATACTCTCCCTTCTGAATATCCATGTATTTTCGAAACTGTTTTGGAATGGAAATGGTTCCCGCAGATGTGATTTTTACTAATACCTCATTTTCTTGTACGGACATAATACTATTATAATTTAATAATATATATAATTTAATATTTTTATTTTTTAATAAACTATAATGCAAATCACCTTTTCTAACCTGTTTTTTGATAAAATAGACTAAAATTAATCTATGAAACTAACAGAAATTGATTATGCAATTATGGAATTAACTTGTATTGTTTCTAACTTTTCTTTCCCTTTTTTTGTAATTGAATAAGTATATGGCTTTGTATTGGTGTTTCTTTGAACATAACCATCTTCAAATAATTTCTTCATTAATCTTGAAGTGTGCTCCCTACTACGCTTTAATGTGATTTGTATGTCACGTGATGTCATAGCTTTGTTTGTGATTAGATGCAACACATAATCTGTTGCATTATTATGATCTAAATTAGGCATACGAATAGAAACGG
Source organism: Nitrosarchaeum sp. (assembly GCA_004297665.1). Lineage (GTDB taxonomy): Archaea > Thermoproteota > Nitrososphaeria > Nitrososphaerales > Nitrosopumilaceae > Nitrosarchaeum. The sequence continues at coordinate 9,231 of SCUP01000303.1, forward strand.
GCTCCTCTTTATTCGTAATTTCTGTCTTTATTATAGGCTCGACAGACTTTTCTACAACTTGATTATTTTTAGCTAATTTCTCTAGGAACTGCTTTAATTCTAGATTAGGATCTTCAATTTTTTGTTCAAAACCTTGTATCTCTATTGCATCTAGGCGTATTTTCATATCAATTAACTGTCTTTCATAATATTCTAAACGCTCCAACTGTGATGAATCTATCATCTCACTCTTAGTTTTGATGAATGGACGTATTTTGTAGTAACTATAGAAGCCTACCAAACCTATAACAAATGAAATTATTATGCCCAGAATTACTTCTGGATCAGGAATTTCTATTAACATCACAAAAATTATTCATATGTTGTGATTTATCGTGATTGAATAATATTATTTCACACTTTAGATTAACAAAAACACACTTTACATCACAAAAAATTCAATCATATAATACAACTCTAAATGATAACATCACACATTACATGCCTGACGTATCAATCTATCAATCACATTGATGACCTCATCTTCTCTTTCAGGGAATATATCACTCTCATTTATCACACGTATCTGCTCAGATAGTTTTGATATCACATCAATATCATCAGGTAAAAGTATGCCTAAACCACGTAAAAGTATGATTGAATAAAATAATGCCATTAATTTGTCTCTGGACTGACCAACTTGTCTGTAATACGCGCCTTTGCTAATACTAAATTTAGAGTTTAGAAGATCTTTCTGATTTAAAATAATTTCAATTTGTCGTTCAGTAAATAATGATTTTTTGATAATTTGACGAATAATATTATTAAAATTAGATTTTTCAAACTCTGCCATAGCTATACAAATCTGTATACCTCACTACAATTAAACTTTAAAGAGTCATTTACAAACCCCTGTTATGACTGGAAATAAAGTTGAATTATTCCTAAAATCTGAATTAAAAAAGAAAAATGCATTATTGTTTGTACTAATTGATTCTGAAGTCTCAAAGTTAGAATCTTCACGAAAACTTGCTCAAGATGTTGAAAAGATAGGGGCATCTGCCATACTGGTAGGTGGTTCATCAGCAACGGATCAAATTGAAATGGCTCAGGTAGTCAAAGGTATTAAAAAAGGCATCAAAATACCAATTATTCTCTTTCCTGGAAACGTCACTGGAGTTGTGCCTGATGCAGATGCGATTCTTTTTAGCTCACTAATGAATTCAGAAAATCCATATTTTATCACTCAGGCACAAGCATTAGGAGCACCAAGTGTTCTTAAATTTGGATTAGAACCATTACCAACAGCATATTTGGTTATTGGAGATGGAACTTCCGCATGGTTTGTAGGTTCAGCAAGAGGAATTCC
>SCUP01000351.1 GCA_004297665.1 Nitrosarchaeum sp.
ATGTTTTCAACACATCATACTGATGTGGGATTACTGTACATGATAACATCTCTAGCATTCTTGTTTCTGGGTGGTACACTAGCTCTTGCAATTAGAGCAGAACTGTTCTTACCAGGATCCCAAATGATTGCAGATTCTATGACATTTAACAGAATGTTTACTGTACACGGAACAACACTGATCTTCTTGTTCTTGTTACCATTTGCATCTGCAGTTGGTAATTACCTTGTACCAATTATGGTCAGATACAAGGATATGGCATATCCAAAATTAAATGCAATAGCATTTTGGATGATTCCACCAGCAGCTGCGCTAATTTGGCTTGGATTTGCTGACTTTACTTGGTATGCAACACCACCATACTCTATTATCAGTGCACCAGGTCCAGCTGCAGACATGTGGATATTTGGATTAAAAATTTTGGGAATCTCATCAGTACTTGGCGCTATCAACTTTATTGTTACAATTTTAAAATGTAAACATCCAGACATGTCAATTGGTCAAGTACCGTTATTGGCTTGGTCATTTTTGACGTCATCATTAATTGTTCTAGTTGCGATTCCTACATTTGCAGCAGCACTTTTGATGTTACTAACTGACAGACTTGGTGTAAGTGGATTCTTTAATCCTGCAATGGGCGGTGACCCAATTGCATATGCACACTTGTTCTGGTTTACATTCCATCCTGAAGTGTATGTACTGGTTATTCCAGCAATCGGAATGATGTATGAAATTATTCCAAGGTTTTCAAGAAAACCAATCTTTAGTCACAGCTCTGGAATCTTTGCTTTTGTATTATTATCGATGGTAAGTTTCTCCTCTTGGGCACATCACATGTATGCTACAGGAATGTCATTTACTGAAAAAACTGTATTCATGATAGGAACACTAGCTGCAGTACCAGCATCTGCAATGCATGTCTTTAACTTTATTGCAACAATGTGGAATGGTAGAATCAAATTTGCAACGCCAATGATGTGGGCAGTTGGAGGAATTGCATTATTTTTCTCAGCAGGAGCAGGCGGTGTTGTAAATGCTGCAATGCCATTGGACTTTCAAACACATGACAGCTACTGGGTAGTTGGTCACTTCCACCTATTTGTAATGGGTACGATTGCATTTGGCTCAATTGGTTTCCTTTACTACCTGTTCCCGTATATTACAGGAAGAATGTATAATGAGAGAATGGGACAAGTACACTTTATACTATCATTTGTAGGAACAGTTTTGGTATTCTTTACACAACATGTACTTGGTCTATACGGAATGCCAAGAAGAGTTTATGATTATCCTCCAATTCCAGAATGGATTGCTATGAACCAAATTGCAACAGTAGGTGCTATGATTATTGGTGTTAGCATGGTGATATTTTTGATAAACATGATTTACAGTGCTGGTAAAGGAAAGATTGCAGATACTGATGATCCATTTAGTCTAGGTGGAAAATACTACTTCCCATATGAGGCAAAGAACCCACATCACTAGGAGAAATATGAAATGAATCAACATAATCAAGAAATTTACAGGACCACTTCGGCAAGAACTGGAAAAATGATGGCAATAATGCT
>SCUP01000037.1 GCA_004297665.1 Nitrosarchaeum sp.
ATCTAAAATTTCGATTAGTGCATTATTGATTTTAAAATCAATTCTTCTTACATTACATGTTAATGAAAAAGAAATGAAAAAGGCTGCCGAATCTAGTTATCTTATTGCACTTGACATTGCCGAAAAATTAGTTCAAAATGGAATTCCATTTCGAACCACTCATAAAATTGCAGGAGGTTTAGTACAGATAGCACACCAATCCAACAAATCTATGAATAAACTTAGCATGAAAGAAATTTCAAAAATTGCTCAGGAAACAAAAACTAATCCAAAATTGATAATGGAAATTATTCAATCTACAACAATTACCTCCTCTCTAAAGGACAGAAAGTCCTTTGGCTCTTCTGGATATGACGAACAGAAGAGAATGATTGAAGATCGTATGGAAAAAATCAACAACTATAGAATCAATGCAACAAAACGAGATAACGATATTTCAAAGGCATTAGATAATCTATCAAACAAAATTAGTGAATTGATAAAATAGGAGCGGGTCTAGTGGGATTCGGACCCACGACAACCGGATTAAAAGTCCGGTGCGCTACCTGGCTGCGCCATAGACCCCTGACAAAAATGCTTGACGTGTATAATTTAGTCTTTTACAAAATTTTTTACTCTTACAGAAACTTTTAATCTGGCAATTTGTTTGAAACAATTCGTGCCCTTGTAGTATAGTCCGGTCTAGAATTCGACCCTGTCACGGTTGAGACGCGTGTTCAAATCCCGCCAAGGGCGCCTTTATCTTCTTAAATTATTATTATGATTTCATCTAATCGATCTGAATCTCTGATATTTTGATCTAATGTTGAGAATTAACAAGCAGACAATTTCTATCTACATTTGCTCTCAATTATGACAAGTTTATCTCTTGGAAGTTAATCTTGGAAATTTCTCTTACAAGAATATTAAAATTCAGGCAATTTTAGTAAATTTTGATGTCTGAAGAGAACGAGGAATCTAAAGTAGAAACAAAATCTGAAGTTTCAGCATCAGAAGCTACACCAAAAGATGTAGCAAAAACTGCAGCAGAAAAAGCAGAAGCAGCAGCAAAAGCCGCAGCAGCCGTAGCTAGAGCAGAAGCTGAAGTCGAAGCAGCCTTGGCAAAAGCCGCAGCAGCCAAAGCAGTTGCAGAAGCCGCAGCAGAGGAAGAATACAAAGCAATAGCTGCCGAAGTTAAGGCTGCAGCAGCCAAAGCACCAGCATTTACTAATCAACGTAAAGGTGAGGAAATATTTAGAAGAGAAATGGGCGAACCAGAATTTTTCCTAGCCAAAAAAGATAGATTTCCAAGACCTGTTCTTACATCAGAAGAACAAGATGAGCTCACAAGAAAAGTGGAGATTCCAACAGATAATACCCCAAAATATATTCCACAACATGTACTAAGTCCAGAATTTGGCGGCATGTCTAATTATGAATCTGGCGTAGAAAAATTCTTAGAAGAAACTAAACAAAAACTAAAGAAACTAAAAAATGATCCTCATGCATCTAAAAAAGATATAATCGCAACCCAACAAGAACTTGAATATTTAGAATCAATTTATGAAAATTATTACATTGGTATGAATGTTTTCCGCACTGCAAAAGGTGGAAGGAATAAACTTAGAGAATAAATGGTGATGATGTGAGCGAAATTAACTTTGATGTAATTAATGCAAGAGTCACTTTTAAAAATATACCACTTCATACATTATCAAGATTTAGATTTAAAGATCTCAAAGTTGCATGTGAGACTTTTAAGAAAATTCACGGTGTTGCAGAATGCATAATAATTCAAACTGCAAGCAGAGTTGAAATATTTACAGTAAGTAATCTGGAAACAGGAGATACTCCAGATGGAAGAAGAACTGAAGGAAAATCACTTATTTTAAATCAAATTAAAGAAACTTGGCAATCTCTATCAGAACTAGAACAAATTGATATTGATCACTTTGATCAAACTCTTGAAGTTTATAAAAGCACAGATGTCTATCTTCATCTTTTAAGATTAGCATGTGGTTTGGATTCTGTAGTTGTAGGAAAAGAAGAGATATTGAATGAGATTAAATCATCGCTTTCACATGCAAAACAGATTAATGCCTCTGGCAGCATTTTGAATAAACTATTTGAAAGTGTTATAAGAATTGCAACCCGTATTAGAGAAACAACTGGAATAAGTAAAGATGTACTTTCTCTTGGGGATGTGGCTGTTAAAATTGTAGACGAAAAAGCAGGTTTGGATGCTAAGAAACGTATTTTGTTAATAGGTACAGGTGAGCCTGCAGCTATGGTTGCTAAAACTCTCAATAAAAAGGGATTTGCATTTGACGTCACAAGTAAAACCATTGAACGCTCAACTGGGTTTTCTAAAATATTGAGTGGCAAACCTGTTGCATTTGAAGATGTTTTAGCTGGATTTGACAAGTATGATATTATCTTTGTTGCCACAACTTCTGATTATTTCTTAATTACTTTTGACAGAATAAAATTGGTTATGGAAGAAAAAAAGAAAGGTACATTGATTTTAGATTTATCTGATCCAAGAACAGTTGATGAAGGAATAACTGCACTTCCAGGAATCAAATTATTATTTAGAGATCAGATTGCTGAGATATATGAAGAAAATGTGAAATCTAGGGCTGGTATAGTACCTGCCGTAGAAAAAATAATTGATAAAGAAGTTCCAATTCTTGAAGAAACAATGAAACGAATTTACGTCTAATTTTTTGGCTAGTTATTTTATCTAATTATAGAATAAAGAATTAATAAATATGAATAGATCTTACTTCTTTCTAAGAATAAATTGCATTAAGGCTTCTTTTGAATAATCTATCCCATGTATCTCTTCTGTATGTTTTCCAAATTCTTCGATTACTTGCTCTATTTGACCCTCAACTACAAAATCACACTCAAAACCATAATCTGCACATTTTAGTTTAGCCATGCCTACCCTCCAAATCTCTGGATATAAATATTAAAAGATAATATTCTCTCGTAAAAGTAGGATAATTTCCTAATAACTCAAAAAAGGAGTTTACGCCACATTCATTGTTATAATACACTATTTTCCAAATTATTTAATTGAATTTTTTATTTTTATATGTGAATTTATTCTAAATCTGTCTGAAGATATCTACAATCAAAATTTAACAGAAATACATTTATCCAAAGTAGCGAAAATTACTCTGTATGGTAGTAGAACATAAGGCAAAAATTACTTACATGCAATTACTCAAAGAAGATCTTGTTGTCATTCGTTTAATCCCAAATGACGGTATGCCAAAATATACGACAGGTCAATTTCTTACCATAGGCTTGCCAATACCATCTGAACAAAAGATTGTCAGAAGAGCATACTCAATTGCATCACATCCTGAAAATCGAGATTATTTTGAATTTGTGATTAGATGGGTTAG
>SCUP01000038.1 GCA_004297665.1 Nitrosarchaeum sp.
TCTTTTGCTTTTGAAATTATTGATAATGTCTGAATAAGATTTTCATCTACAGGTGGATATGTTGATTGAATGACAATGATTTTGTTTTTTTGAAGTTTTCCTTTAAGTGTAATTTTACTTTCACCATCTGGGAAAATCCTTAACTGAGATTTTAATAAATTTGCTCCTAATCTTTTTGCCAATTTTTTTGCAAGATCTTCAGATGAACTTCCGGATATAACAGTAAATTTTGTCAATAATTCAACGACAAAGAAGAGGTTCTTAAATTTTGATGGTTGTAAATCATATTTTTGTGATCTACATACTATTCTTATGAAAATAATCAATAGAACCTTTTTAAAACCATAATTGATTTTTTCTCTATTGAATTTTAAAAATTTAGCAATATTATCATTAATAATTCCAGGATCTATTGGTACTGCATTTGGTCATACAATTGATTCTGTTGATGAATACAGATTAGAGATTGGTTGGATGAATGAGCCTGTTGTTTCTGGAGAAACAAATGGAATTGAATTATTTGTTAGTCCTCTTGAATCTGGTCTAGAACTAAAAGAACAAAAATTCAAAGATGGTATATCTGGACTTGAAAAATCATTAAAAATGCAATTATTGTATAAAGAAGAAAAAATAACACTTTTTCTATCACCAGATCATAATATTCCTGGAAAATATTATGCATTTGTTAATCCTACAGTGTCAGGATTTTATCAAGCAAATATTTTAGGAAATATCGGAGAAACTCCAGTGAGTTTATCCATGCACCCACCAAAAGTTAATGAGCGATCTTACATCGAGTTTCCAGAACCATCAGATATTACATTAAATCAATTAATTGATGGACATACTACACTTGTTGGAGAAATAAATGATTTGAAAGAATCAATCACTAAACTAGAACAATTAAATCAACAAATGAATATTAATTATATTGGAATTAGTATCGGAATTATAGGAATCATCATTGCAACAATTGCTCTTTCTAAAACAAAAAGAAACTAGTTCTCAATATCCTACATCAATTGTTTTAAACAACAAAATGGTGAAAAAGATATTTCAATGAGAATTACTGTAAAAATAAACAAAGACGGATAGAAATATGGTAGAAACTAACTATGACATATTGGGAATTATTGAAGGCTCAACTGAGAAAGAAATTCGTAATGCGTTTAGACGATTAGCACTTAGATATCATTCTGATAGAGGAGGAGAAAATGATCAATTCATTAAAATCAAACAAGCATACGAAGATCTCAAAATAGGTAAAAAATATCCTGAAACAGATTTAGAAAAACTTAGAAAATCTAGAGTTTATTCAAGTGATTCAGAAGAGAATATCCGGAGAAAAAATCGAATTTTAGGCCAAGAGTTATCCAAAGAAATGCAAATAGCTGAAAAATGGGCAGCAGATTTGATTAGAGCAAATTTAACTGGTACTAGATTATTTGGTTCAAAAACTCTTGGGGAAATTGAACTTGAAATAAAAGCTAATGGTACACTTTCAATCAAAGGAAATTTTATGGCAGGTAGTTTAACTTATGATGGCTCTATTATCATGCAGGGAAATATCACAAGTCCCTCTTGGACTGAAGAATTTAGAACAAATATTCATCTTACAAAAGGTGATTTCAAATTTATTAATCCACTAGAAAATAAATACAAAATTGAAAATGGAGCTAGAATAATTGTGGATAATGGTAATGTTGTAGTGGGAAATATTTTTGGTAGAAAATACAAAATTGAAGATCCAGAAGGTAGAGTTGGAATTTATAAAGTTCAAGAACAACGAACTCATATATCAGTACCAAAAGGAAAAATCATTGCTGAAAATATTATCAATACAGTTTCTCTTGATGCTGATTCTATTATGATTCTTAATATGGAAGATGATGTTCAAATTGATGCACGAGAAATTTTATTGTATGGAAGTAAAGTTACCTATGACACTATAATTAAATTAAAAAAAGACGGCGTGATAAGATTTTTTGAAAATTTCTCAATTCAAAGTCTTAGTAATGACGCAATTATCAAACTTGAGAATGGTAAAGAAATTAGATTATTTGATATAAAAACCAAAAAAATTAAGGA
>SCUP01000304.1 GCA_004297665.1 Nitrosarchaeum sp.
ACAATTTTAGGAATAAATGCAATTGAAAATCCTCTACAAATTCGTCATAAAATTGGTGTAGTCTTACAACAACCTAGCTACGAACCAACATTAACTGTTGAAAAATCTCTTGATAAATATGGTATGATGTGGAATGTTCCAAAAATTGATCGCAAAAAAAGAATGGAAGAACTGCTGAAAGATTTTGATCTGGTAGATATTCGTAAGAAAAGAAACGAGGATCTATCCATTGGTCAAAGAAGAAGAGTACAGGTTGCTCGTGAATTTATGCATGATATGGATCTTTTATTCCTAGACGAACCAACTGTGGGATTAGATCCTAGTGCTCGAAGAAAACTACTGGATTATTTAAAAAATAAAGTAAAAACAGGTTTGACAATATTTTATACTACACATATTTTAAGCGAAGCTGAATATCTTTGCGATGAAATAGCTATTATAGATAAAGGAAAAATTCTTACTGTAGATACACCTGAGGCTTTAAAAAATAGATTTGGAAAAGAAAAAACGATAAAAATTCATTTGTTAGAAAAACAAAATAAAATAACAACTTTTCTTTCAGATATTGTTGATTGTACAATTGATTTTGATAATGGAACTAATATTGTAATTCGTTCAGAACAGTCTGAATTAGTATTATTACAAGTTTTACGAATTCTAAATGATAATCAAATCGAGATAGAGGATCTTTCAGCAGTTCCTACAAATCTTGAGGAAATATTTTTAAAAATGGTGAGTGATAATGCATCCAATAATTAGACTTGTTAATAGAAATTTAACAATATCCATTAACCCTGGATTTTTGATCTGGCAAGTGGTATTTCCTTTAATCTACATTTTTGTTGCTGGTTATGCTTATACATCATTAATTGAGGAAGTACCTTTTGGTAACAAAAATATTGACTATCCTGCATTTTTGGCATCTGGTATGATTGGATTTAACATCATGAATAGTACTCTTATTTCGGGAATAATAATTTGGAATGATAGGCGACATGGAATGTTTGAGCAAATAATGTCAGGTCCATTTACACGAACTGATTATATTTTGAGTAATATTTGCACTATTGGAATTGTGGGATTAGTAAGTGCATCTTTGATTGCACTTGTTGGATATCCTGTATTTTTTGAATCCATTGAATTTACCATGATTACCATTCCTATGATTATTTTTGCTGCCATTATTGGTTCTGTTTTGTTTGGCTCAATTGCATCTATAATTTCTACCCGACTGCGTTCTAGTGAGGGATTTAACGTAATAATTAATACTGTTTTTCTATTCCTTGCATTTGTTAGTACTGCATTTTATCCAGCTTTAGGTTCACCAGAACCTCTTAGAACAGCTTTTTACCTAAATCCCCTTACTTACTTAGTTGATGTGATACGTGCTGGCATTTTTGGTAATATCACAGAATTTGTAATTATGGAGATGGGTGTTTTAGTTGTTATTGCCTCTTTACTTTTCATAATTGCAACAAAATTACTTACAAAATTAGATTTTTAATTATTAGGATTAATATCACTAAAATTCTTGTACAGTTCATTTATTTTTTTAATTATATCTAAATTATCATATTTTGCTAAACTTAGATTTGGTATGACACAATGACCTCCTATTATTCCAGGATACATTTTTGGTCTATTTCCTAAATTTTCATGAATTTCATCTGCAAATTTCCACATCTCATCAAAATCTATTTTTTCTTTATCACAAATCATTTTTGTAATCTGAGCATAATTGATTAGCCATCCATAATACGTTGTATCTACTAAAATTTTTGCCAATTCAGCAGTTTTAGTAGTAGACATCCATTGTATTTTTTGAAATCTTTTCTCTAATTCTAATTTAATTTTAGGACTAATCTCAGCCTTATCTGAAGAGATAAATTTTGTATATTTTTTTATATCATCTAAAAATCTTCTATGTACCCCACGTACAGGTGAAAATAAAATAGGCAAATCAAATTTATCTTGAAGATTTTTTGTAGTACCTGGTTTTACAGTAGAATGAATGATAACAACTTGCAAATCATTAATTTTATTAATCCAACTAGTCGTAATTTCTATAAAATCATTTAATTCTCCTGGAAGACAAACGTGTAGATATTCTGGATTCTCTATGGAAATATTTTCAGAATAGTTTTTACATTTTGATTTATCACTGTCTATTCCCACACAATTAAAGCCACGTTGAACAAGTAATTCAAACAGAGTAGAACCTACCTCTCCCATTCCTAAAATAATATCAGTCATTTGTTATCATCTGAAAATTCACAGTATTATATTCGTGTTCTAGTGAATGTTTATTTTTTTGTAAATATGGTAGCCCTGCCCAGACTCGAACTGGGGTTAAGGGCTTCAAAGGCCCCTGTGCTTGACCGCTACACTACAGGGCTATGAAAAGGAGCAACATTATTCCCTTAATGAACTTTTTATTTACGTTTATTTCTGACCTAAAATTAATTCAAATTATTCTCTAATAACTTGGATTAATTTTTTAATGGGATCTTCCATACTGTTTGAAATTTTTCTTGCTCTTTTTCTATAATTATCATTAGATGATTCAAAAAATTCTCTGATAATACTGTTAATTTTTTTGGGATTTGTTTCTCTTTTTACAAGATTATTTTTTACTAAATATTTTTCGACAATATTTGGTACTGCATTATAAGAAATAGTTGGAACTCCAAGCAAAGCCGATTCTGCTGTCATAGTACCTCCTGATCCTAAAAAAACATCAGTGTTATTTAACAAATATTTTCCATCAAATGACATTTTCAGAATTTTTGCTTTTTTACCGAATAATTTTCTTAGGTTTTTAATTTGTTCTACATATCTTCCAAGAATGACAATATTTTCTCCATCAAATTCATTTACAATTTCTTTTATTATTGGAATTATTATTTTTGATTTTTGTGTATATGACGCTTGTTCTTCTTCTACTCTAATCAGAATATTTTTCTTATGATTGTTTTTAAATGGTAAAGAATTTTTTTGGTTTGCACTTCTTTTTATTGTAACAGATGCATCAATTGCTCTATATGGAATAATATTTTTTATGTCTATTCCATATTTTGAAAATTCTTTCTTAGGAATAATCCATGGTATTAATAATTTTTGAATTAAAGGTAATGTTAATTTCATTACTGCACTAGCATGTGGTGAATCACAAAATGCAATATGTTTAATTCCCATGCCAAATGATACTCTTGCTGCTTCAGGAGAACAGAAACTAATTGCTAATTCTGGAGAAAATTTATCAATTAACAAAGATAGTTTTTTTATACGGTTAATACTGGCCTCAAGTTTACCAAATTTTTCATTTCCCCCATGTTTTCCCACACAAACTAGATCAAAGTTTCTAATTTTTGCAAGTTTTGAGACTTCATCATATGATCGTGAGGTACACAAAACATTATGCTTTTTCTTTAATTCTCTAATCATTGGTTCAGAAAACAACAATTGCTTAGGAGTTAGAATATCAATCCATATTTTCAAGTATTTTCCATTATTATGGTAAGTTCAATAAGTTTTTCTTAGTCTATTACTAGCCTTATGTGTAATGGGGGGAGCAAAAGTTGTTGTTTATGGATTAAGTACCGAAGGTTATGCTATTGCATGTCAGATGGCAATAAAGGGAGCAGATGTATACATTATTGATGAATCAACACCATCAGCAATTTCTCTAAAAGCAGAAATAGCTAAAACATATCCAAATGTATCTTCTCTAAAAGAAGATGAACCATTATTGGCTATGGAACCAATCGATGTAGCAATTTCAAAAGCTCAGTATCTCTTTTTTACGCCAAGAATTAGAAAAACAGGACAAGACATTAAAACTGAAATTCATTCAAAATTCAAAGATGCTACGACTTCTTTAAAAAAAAATAGTTCTGTAATTTACACTCTGCCTACTGGTTTTGGTGGTAACAATGAAAATATTTCTCTACTTGAACATGTAACAGGTCTTGAAGTAGGAAAGCAAATTTCTTACTTTTATTATCCTTTGGAAGATCTTAATCAACAACCAAAATTTATTGGTTCTTTTAATGGTAAAGAGGATTCTGTATTGGCCGATCTTTTGACAACTGGAAAAAAAGAAAAAAAATTTGTAGCTATTTCTTCTTCTGAACACTTTCATGCAATTAATGTATTGTCTCGATTTTCTAGCCTTAGTAGCATTCTAGAAGTTTGTAGATACGTACAAGATGATGTTACAAAAAATGATCTTTCTTCAGATGATTTTCAAGAAATTTTCTTAGATAACATGGTTAGTGGATTATTTGATCTTAAATCGCTAGGCTCCTCATTTGAAGGCGCAAATACCCTCATGTATCTAATTAATGGGAGTGTTAAGGGGATTGATGGTTATATTAAGAAATTAATTGATGAAATTCGTTCTACATTAAAGAAAAATGATCTAAAAGCCAGTAGAACAAAAATTGCATTATCGTGGACACTTGATCAACATGAAATGCGTGGAGATAAAATTGAAATGTTACAGAATTTAACTTCAAGATTACGTGATTACATTGGTGATGTTGAAGCTTATGAACATCCTAATTTTGATTTATTTCATAGCGACAAAACTACCATTATTGTAGCATGCTCAAAAATAGATTTTGAAAATATAGAAAAAAATAAACAGGATACCAATATTATTGTAATTAAAGCTAATCCCTTATGCGAAATTATTCAATAAGAGTATAAATTAGCTAATCGATCATTATGTTTGAATTGTCAGATGAAAATAATCTAGATGAAATTCCAGTTAATGTAATTTCTGAGAATCAACTCAATGATTCACACGATGATTTAACACAGTCTGTTGCTGAAAATCTAACTGTTGAACAATTAGAAAATCTTTTGGAAAAAGAAAAACAAAAAGTACAGGATTATGAGGAAAAAATCAAGCATATATTGGCCGATTATCAAAATCTAAATAGAAAAACACAATCTGATATTGAAAAAGGTGTAAATACAAAAATTGATGAATTTATGTTAGATTTTTTAAAAATTTATGATGATTTTATACGAGCTAAACAAGTATTTACAGAAAGTAAGATCAATACAGAAGGATTAGATTCTATTTTGAAAAATATGGATTCTTTGTTAGTAAAATATAACGTGACTCCTATAGATGCATTAGGTGAAATCTTTGATCCAAATTTTCATGAAGCAATATCAATTATCACTGATTCTGAACTAGATGATAATACAATTACGAAAGAACTTAGGAAAGGATATATTTCTCATAAGAGAGTTATTAGACCGACACTGGTAGAAATATCAAAAAAATAAAGATGAAATAAAATGGCTAAAATAATAGGAATAGATTTAGGAACAAGCAATTCTGCTGCTGCAGTAATAATGGGTGGAAAACCAACCATTATTCCCGCAGCAGAGGGCGCTACAGTAGGCGGTAAGGCATTTCCCTCCGTTGTGGCATTTACTAAAACTGGTGAACTTTTGGTAGGTGAACCTGCCAGAAGACAAGCTGTAACCAATCCTGACAGTACTATTGCTGCAGCAAAAAGAAAGATGGGTACTGATTATATTTTTAAAATTCAAGATAAAAATTACAAACCTCAACAAATTTCAGCATTTATTCTTCAAAAAATAAAAAAAGATGCTGAAGCCTTCATAGGTGAACCAGTTGAAAAAGCTGTTATTACTGTTCCAGCATATTTTGATGATAATCAACGTCAAGCAACTAAAGACGCTGGAACTATTGCTGGTCTTGATGTTGTAAGAATAATAAATGAACCAACAGCTGCATCTTTGGCATTTGGATTAGATAAAACAAAAGAAGACATGAAAATTCTTGTATTTGATTTTGGTGGCGGAACACTAGATGTTACAATAATGGAAATGGGCGGTGGTGTCTTTGAAGTAATGAGTACTTCTGGTGATACACAATTAGGTGGAACAGATATGGATAAAGTTGTAATTAATTACGTTCTTGATGAATTTAAGAAAAAAGAGGGAGTTGATCTCTCTAAAGACACTACTGCAATGGCTCGAATTAGAGAGGCTGCAGAAAAAGCAAAGATTGAACTTTCAACAGTTATGGAAACTGACATTAACCTTCCTTTCATTTCACATGATCCTTCATCAGGTGCAAAGAATCTTGAACTACGAATAACACGAGCAAAACTTGATGAATTAATTCGACCTATCATTCAACGATGTAAACCATCTATGGAAAAAGCACTTGAAGATGCTAAACTTTCAAAATCTGATATTAACAAAATTGTAATGGTTGGAGGACCAACAAGAATACCGTTAGTGAAAAAATTTGTTGGTGAAATACTTGGAAAAGAACCTGAATCAGGTATAGATCCAATGGAAGCAGTAGCTATGGGTGCAGCAATTCAGGCAGGAATTATCGCTGGTGATGTAACTAGCGATATTGTATTACTTGATGTAACTCCATTAACATTAGGAATCGAGACTTTGGGTGGAGTAAGAGAACCATTAATTGAAAGAAATACAACAATACCAACATCAAAAAGTAAAGTTTTCACTACTGCAGCAGATAACCAAACAGCAGTAACAATCCATGTAGTCCAAGGAGAAAGACCAATGGCAACTGATAATGTTTCTTTAGGAAGTTTTAATCTTACAGATTTACCACCTGCTCCAAGAGGTATTCCTCAAATTGAGGTAAAATTTGACATTGATGCAAATGGAATAATCAATGTAGCTGCCAAAGATCTTGGCACAAAAAGGGAAGCAAAAATCACTATTTCATCTAACTCAAAATTATCAAAAGAAGAAATTGAAAAGCTAAAAGAAGATGCTGAAAAATTCTCTGATGAAGATAAAAAGAAAAAAGAAAAAATTGATCTAAAAAATGAAGCTGAAAGTTTTATCTACACTGTTGAAAAACTTGTAAATCATGATCTTAAAGATAAAATCTCACAAGAACAGGGAATTAAAATTACTGATGCGGTAAAAGAAGTTAAAGAATCACTTGATAAGGAAATTGATGAGCTTAAACCAAAACTTGATACTTTAAAATCACTAGTGAATGAAATTACAACCGAACTTTACAAAAATGCTGCCTCTCAGTCTGGTTCAGATCAACAAAATGCTGGAGCAAATAATCAACAAGAACAAAATAATACTCAGCAAAATTCTGAATCGTCTTCAACTGATGAAGCTAAAAACTAACAAATTCAACAATTTATACATCAATTACAATTAGAGAATGATTTATGGCTGCAAAACGTGATTATTATGAAGTTTTAGGGGTTTCAAAAACATCATCATCTAATGAAATCAAAGCACAATATAGAAAACTAGCGTTAAAATTTCATCCTGATCGTAACAAATCTGCTGAAGCTGGAGAACACTTTAAAGAAATTTCTGAGGCATATGGTGTTCTTTCGGATCCTGAAAAAAGAAAAGTTTACGATCAACATGGTCATGCTGGTGTAGATGGAAGATACAGCAATGATGATATTTTCCAAGGTGCACGTGATGATTTCAGTGATCTATTTGGAAGAAGCGGTGGATTTGATTCAATTTTTGAATCTATTTTTGGTAGAACAGGAGGCTCTAGTTATAGACAACAAAGAGGTTCTGATATTCTTTATGAAACTTCAGTAACTCTTGAAGATGTTCTTCATGGTAAAAAAATGGAAATTAATTTACAAAAAGAAATACGATGTGAAATCTGTAATGGTTCTGGATGTAAACCCGGTACAAAGAAGAATACTTGTTCAACATGTAATGGTCAAGGTCAAGTACGTAGAAGTAGAAGCATGGGATTCGCATCATTTGTTACAGTAGAGTCATGTTCAATATGCAAGGGACAAGGCTCAATCATACAAACACCATGTAGTGAATGTAAAGGAAACGGTAAGAAGAAAGGCACCAAAAAAATATCATTTGATATTCCTCCAGGTGTAGATACTGGTGACTATACTGTTCCAGAAGAAGGGAATGAAATCCCTGGAGGAGTAAATGGGGATTTAATTGTTAGAATTAGAGTTCAATCTCACCAAAAATTCAAAAGAGATGGTATGGATATTTTTTATGATCAAGACATATCTATGATTGATGCTGCTTTAGGTCGTGAAATCATAGTTCCAACTTTGGATGGAACTGAAAAAATTAAAGTAGAATCTGGCAGTCAACCAAATACCATTATAAAATTAAAAGGCAGAGGTGTACCACATATGAATTCAAGAAGTAGAGGAGATCAATACATACGAATTGTTGTTAATATTCCAAAAAAACTTAGTAAACATCAAAAAAATCTTTTAGATGAATTCCAAAAATCTAATGACTAATAGGTAACAAAATTGAAAATTGCTTTAGATGTTGACGGTGTACTAGCTGATGTAATTGAATCATGGCTAATTTATAATAATAAAATCAGACCTGATATTTCTAAAGACGATATAACAAATTGGGATTTTTGGAAAAAATTCAAAATTAATAGATATGACTTTTATGAAGAGCTAACTTCATGTTGGAAAAACTGGAACTCTATTCCTCCAACAGAAGATAATTTGTCAATAACCACACAAAATCTTTCAAATTTTGGACAGGTTGACATTGTTACAGCTCGAGAACTTTCAACTGATTCTTTTGTAAAAAATTGGCTTAAACTACACGATGTAACTTATCAAAATTATGTTTCAGTAATTGATGGTCCAATGAAAGCAGACTTAGATTATGATGTTTTTATTGATGATTCTCCACTAAACGCAATTAAATTTTTAAAACGCAAAAAAACTGTTTTTCTATACTCACAACCATGGAATCAACACATTTCTGATCAAAACATTCAAAGAATTTCTACTCTATCTGAAGCTATTGAAAAATTAAAATTATGATCTATTATTCTTGACAAATTTTCTTATTGTAACTTGATGACCATTTCGTACGTGAGATATATGATGAGTATTCAATATTTCTCCAATTTTCTCATCACTATAGAATTTTATGTTATAACGCCCTAGAATCTTTTTACAATTACTACAATAAATCTCTCTAAATTCCATTTTCTATGTAATTGATTAATCTGATGTATTTTAACTAAAACAGTATAATAAAGAAACTTATTCTAGATTTCAAAAATTTAGATTGCGGGAGTAGCCCAGCCTGGTCAAAGGCGTAAGGTTCAGATCCTTATCTTCTAGGAGTTCGTGGGTTCAAATCCCACTTCCCGCATTAATTATGACTATTTTCCAAAAACATCTTTATTTTTTCCAAAAGAATACTATTTACCATTTCACCTGATACTTTTCCCCTCAGTTCTTTCATGGCAATTCCCATTAGTGGACTAACTGCACGCTCTTTTTGGTTTTGAATAATTTCTTTGTTATTTATGATGATGTTTTCTATAACTTTTTCAAATTTTTCTTTACTGACAGTCTCAATAGCTGTATTTTTTATTGCATCTTCGATTGTTTTTGATTTTCCAGACATAATATTTTCAAATATGATTTCAATTGATTCTTTAGTAATTTTTCCTTTTGTTAAAAATTCAAAAGTTTTTACAATTTCATCATTTCTTAATAATTGAGCATTCAAACCATTTCTTTCTAGATTAGTAATGGTAGAACAAAGAATTGAGGCTATGAAAGTTGGTACTATTGAAGTTTTTTCACAAATTTTTTCAAAAATTTCTAAATATGCTGAATCAAAAACCTGTTCTGTTAGCTGTAGATTCAAATCATATTTTTTTTGCAGCTCATTAAGTGATTCATCCCATGACTTTGGAATGTTCTTTTTTGCATCTTCTAATTCTTTTTTTGTTATAATGATTGGAGGAATATCTGTTTCAGGATACATCCTTGATGCACCTGGTCTGGGTCTGAGAAATATGGTTTCACCAGTTTGAGTAGCTAATCTGGTTTCAGCAGGAACTCCTTTCTTTGCTTGACTTATTCTTTTAATTATAGAATCAATTGCAAAATCAATTTTTACTAAAGGTGCAGCAATTATTAAAAATGCATCAGTCTCATTGATTTCTAGTATTTTTTTCACAATAAACACATCCTTTTCTTCTATGCCATAATTTGGTAATTCATCTGAATGAAAAACTCCCCCAATACCATAGAATTTTACAATCTGACCAATTTCCTTTCCTAATCTTATTCCTTCATATGGCGAATAACCAAACATGCCAGCAAAATTTCTGATTCGAATTGCTTTGATAATTGAGTTATCTCTTAAAGCTTTTTGAATAATTTTTGATTCGCAATTCTTAAAGTCATCTGTTATATCAAAAACATCATTATTTTTTGAAATCTCCCCAAACTTAGAATTTTGTAATTTTTCAGCTATCTTGACAAGACCATGTTGTCTTTTAGCCTCAAATTCTACTACTTTTTCTAATTGATCTAATTG
>SCUP01000305.1 GCA_004297665.1 Nitrosarchaeum sp.
CAAGCAGTTTTTGATGAATTACAATCTCAAGCATCTCAGAAAAAGGAGCAGGGATTTATCGGACTAGAAGGGATAAAAAAACTCAAAGAAATATCAAACAACTTTGGGCTGGTTATAACAATCCAAGGTGTTCATCCTACCTCTGAGGATATTCGTATGGCAAGTGCCGGCAGAATTGACGCGATAATTAAAGATGCAGCAAAACAAAATCAAGCTATTCTTTACACCTCCGATCATGTGCAACATTTAGTGGCACAGGCAGAAGGACTGGAATCTGTATTTGTAAAACCAATTTCTAAAAATCTCGTTTTGGAATTTTTAAAATTTTTTGATTCTGAAACAATGAGTGTACATCTCAAAGAAAACATGACTCCAATGGCAAAAAAAGGAAAGCCTGGTTCTTTTAATCTGACAAAACTAAGTGATGAAATTCTAACCAAAGAATATTTGCAATTCATATCATCTCAAATCTTAGAGACTACTACTTTTGATTCAAGTACTGTAGAAATCTCAAAGACTGGCGCATATGTAATTCAGTACAATGATTATCGCATTGCCATTACTTATCCACCATTTTCTGAAGCATTTGAAATCACAATAGTTCATCCTATTGTGAAATTAACTCTTGATGATTATGAAATATCTGAAGCATTGATGAAGAGATTTTCTGATAGGGCCGAGGGAATTATAATCTCTGGTCCTCCAGGGTCTGGAAAAAGTACTCTGGCATCAAGTCTGGCTAATTTTTACCACCACACCGGAAAGATTGTAAAAACATTTGAATCTCCGCGTGATTTGCAAGTAGATCCTGGAATCACGCAATACACTAAACTAGATGGCAGCTTTGATAACAGTGCTGATATTTTATTATTGGTTCGTCCTGACTATACAATTTTTGATGAAGTGAGAAGACGAGAAGACTTTCGCACATTTGCTGATCTAAGACTTACTGGTGTGGGGATGGTCGGTGTGGTACATGCAAACTCTCCTTTGGATGCAATACAACGTTTTATTGGAAAAATTGAACTAGGAATAATTCCAAATGTTATAGATACTGTAGTTTTTGTCAAAGACGGACACATTGGTAAAATCTATGACTTGGAGCTTGTAGTAAAAGTTCCCACCGGAATGACCGAGTCTGACTTGGCAAGGCCTGTAATTGAGATTAGGAATTTTGCCGATAATGTACTAGAGCATGAGATCTATACTTTTGGTGAAGAAAATGTCATAGTTCCAGTCTCAAAACGAGTGCAAAAAGTTGGAATTGAGAAACTTGCCGAAGACAAAATACGAGACATCTTTAGGAAATTTGATCCCAGAGTAGAAGTCGAGATATTATCTGATAATAAAGTAAAAGTTCTAGTTGACAAGCAGTCCATACCATCCATTATTGGTAAGGGTGGTTCTAACATAAACGAGATTGAAAAATTACTTAAAATTCACATTGATGTCGTTGAAAAAAATTCTCATTCTGTCAATTCTTCTGGTGATCTACCATTTACTTTTTCAGAATCCAAAACTGCATTATCATTAACTGTTGGTAGAGAATATTCCTCAATGCATGCTGATATCTATGTCCATGACAAATATGTGACATCTGTTAGAATTGGCAAAAAAGGTGAGATACTAATTCCTAAACGCTCTGAGGCTTCAAGAACTCTTATGAAACTTGCATCATCTCAAAATGACATTCAAATATTTCTCAAGGATTTTTAAAATTCTCTAAAACTTTTGGGTTTGATTTTAGAAATGTAATGAATTTTCTTAATTGTTTTATTGTTTTGGGATTCAAATGGTGTTCAATTCCCTCCGTATCTTTATTTGCAGTTTCATGATTTACTCCTAAAATCTCAAAAAACTCCAACAAAATTCCATGATTTTGTCTTATCTCATAAGCTATCTGCATGCCCTTATCTGTAAGATTAATTCCGTGATATTTTTCATATTCTAGTAGTTTGTTTTCTTCTAATCTTTGTAGCATCTTTGTAACACTTGGTGCACTTACATTCATGTATCGTGAAATATCCAGTGTTGTGGCGTATCCTTTTAATTCTACCAACTCTGAAATTACCTCCAGATAGTCTTCCATTCTTGTACTGTAGCTTGCTCTTCTTGATTGGTGAGCTGCCTTGATTGACTCTAGTCTCTTGGAATTTTTTGTCTTCAATGTGTCTTTGTATCTAATCTGAACCTAGTATAATTGGATGTCCCTTGTTACTCTTTATTGACTTGCAAGTGACAGATATTGATCATTGAATCTTAACTAATTTTTTCTAAATGCCTAATTGTCATGGTTGATCATCTAAAGACACGCCTAGAAAAACTACGCAAAGCTTCTGACTCTGCTAAAAGAAGAGCCTCGCTATACACGGACATGACAAAATTTGATGGTAAATCCACTGCCCAGTCATTGAGATGTACACGAAGAGCACCATCACCAGGAAAAAAAATGCAAAAAATTGGTGTAGCTCTAGTTTTAGCTCCAGAACCCGTGACTACTCCAATAGGTGTAGTGCTAATGGCAGCTGGAACAATTCTTGAAAAAAAATACAATGGTACAACTATTCATGATATCGGTCATGAGACAAAGCGTACTATTTCCACAATAAATGATTTCAAAAGCACTGTGATGTAGTTACTAAATATTCATATT
>SCUP01000039.1 GCA_004297665.1 Nitrosarchaeum sp.
TCTTCTTCTGAAATCTCCACCTTCTCTTCTAGAATCACTACCCTCTCTTCTTCTGAAATCTCCACCTTCTCTTCTAGAATCACTACCCTCTCTTCTTCTGAAATCTCCACCTTCTCTTCTTCTAGATTCTCCGCTTTCACGTCTGAATATCTCTGGTTTTCTAGTTTCTCTTTCAGTAGGATTTTCGTATTTTTTACTAATTTCGTTTACTCTAACGTTAAGTTTTTCTAGTAATGTTTTGTTGATGCCTTCACCATACACATCTACTCTTGCAGCTATGACTGCCTTTGCAGCAATTGCCCTTGCAATTTTTCCTCTCTGCCATCTAGGAGCGGCGTGAACCATTGCATGCTGAAACAATAACCCATGTTTTGGTGGTTGAGCACCTGTCTTCAATGATCTAAATAGTGCTTTTTCTGCACCTATTACTTGAATGGTGCTTGCTGGCATTGATGCTAATTTTTTTAGACTTCCAGCTCTTCCTAATATTCTTGCACCTACTGCAGCTCCAAGTATAGCTGCAAGATTTGGTGCAATAGTTTGCATTTCCGATTCAACATGTTCTTCTAATTTTTTTCGTAAATCATGAAAGTCTAGAATTTGTTTTGCAATGGATTGTACAATCGATAAATTAACATCTGAAATATCCCCCCCTCTACTTTTTGATGCAAGCAAAGAAATCATTTCTGCTTTTGAATCCGGAAATCCGGCTTCTTCATACACTTCTTTTGTTAATGATTCTCTTTTTCCAGCCAAAACAATTTGTGCATAACCATTAATGCTATCTATTATGTTGTCTAATTCTGGGAAATGTAAGCCATACCATTCTCGTAATCTTGAGCTAAGTCCATTGGCAATTTTGTCAATCTCATCCAATGAATTTATTGCTTGAATAATATGAAGATCTGGACTCTCTGAAACTTCTGTTACTTTTGATGATGATAATCCCATTGCAAATTCTCTTAATTTAGATAATGCATTAGGTATGTTTTCTGCAAATCCCGAATCCACAATTATTTGAGGCTTTGTTGTTTGGATTTTTTCTAATTCTGCTTCTTCCATCATTTGTGCATCTATGGAATTTTTTTTCAATAATGTCATCAATGATTCATCACTGACTGTGACTCCTCTTTGAAGTGGACTCAGATAATCTACAAGTTCATTTAATCTTGATTCCTTTTTTTTCACAGAAAGATAATCTCTAACTGAGTCTTTGAAAGGAAATGCTTTTTCCATCTTTTCATCTTTGAAAACTGCGATTCCCAATTCTGTCAAGATTACAGAATACATGACTTGCTAATTCTAGGTCTCCTTTTAAAAAGGTACTAGAAACCTTGTGAGTCAACTATTATATTCGAAACTACGTATATCATTCAAAGTGGAACCCAGCCTGGTTACTTCTATAGGAAAAATTCAACTAGAAAGACCTGTCATGCTGGCCTCTGGCATATTGGGTATTTCCTTAGATGTCTTTAATCGACTTTATCGCTCAGGCGCAGGTGCTGTTGTTAGTAAATCTCTTAGCACGGAACCGTGGGATGGATATCCAAACCCTACTATTTTTAGTGTAAATGGTGGTGGATGGATTAATGCAGTTGGATTGTCAAATCCTGGTGCTCCAAATTTTGCAAAAATGATAGAATCTAACAAAGATGTTCCGATAATTATTAGTTTGGTAGGCTCTATTCCTGAAGACTTTGAAATGATGGTTAAGCAATTTAAAAACTGTAAAGTTACTGCGTATGAATTGAATTTGTCATGTCCACATGTTGCTAAAGTAGGACTAGAAGTAGGAGATGATCCCGAGCTAGTCAAGAAAATTGTTAGTACCATGAAAAATTCTACCCACGTGCCAGTTATAGCTAAAGTAGGGTTGGGAACAACTTACTATCTTAACACTGTAAATGCTGCAATTGATTCTGGAATCGATGCAATCACTGCAATCAATACAATTAGAGCGATGGCAATTGACGTTGAAACTCAAAGACCTATCTTAAGTAATAAATTCGGTGGATTATCCGGTACTCCGATTAAACCCATTGCATTGCGATGTGTTTATGAAATTTCTTCTAAATACAACATTCCTATAATTGGATGTGGTGGAATATCTACATGGGAAGATGCTGTAGAATTTATTTTGGCAGGTTCTTCTGCAATTCAATTAGGAAGTGCAATTGGTGATAATTGGCTGCATGTTTTTAATGATATTAATCAAGGAATCCTTCAATACATGAAAAGAAAAGGTTATTCAAAAATAGATGAGATGATAGGTCTTGCAAAGAAATCATAATCATACAAAAATCTGTATAATTGAAAAAGTAATTGATGAAACCCCTACTGTTAGAACTTTGGTTTTCTCTGATGATGTAATGTCTGCTGTTCTCCCAGGTCAATTTGCAATGGTTTGGATTCCTGGAATTAATGAATTGCCAATGAGTGTGATGATTTCTCAAGAATCTGGCAAAGCTGCTTTTACAGTACGAAGACACGGTTCTGCATCAACTGGATTATTCAATGTTCAAGTAGGTCAACAGATTGGTGTAAGGGGTCCATATGGAAACTCTTTTGATTTAAAACATGGAAAACTCTTGCTTGTTGGTGGCGGAACTGGTCTTGTACCAATGATGAGATTGTTGACTTTTGTTAGGCCTGATGATAATGTTACAGTTTTAATCGGCGCAAAATCAAAAAATGAAGTTTTCTTTGAAGATTTGGCAAACACTCTATTGAAAAATAATCCACATCGTGTAATTGTTACCACTGACGACGGAACTTATGGTGAAAAAGGATTTGTTACAAGCATGGTTGAGAAACTAGTTAATGAAAATCGCTTTGATGGGGTGTATACTTGTGGTCCTGAAATAATGATGTACAAAACTGTACAACTAGCACATTCTAAAGGATTGTTTGTTCAAGCTAGTCTTGAACGCATGATGAAGTGCGGTGTTGGAATATGTGGAAGTTGCTGTATGGGTGAAGACTTGGTTTGCAAAGATGGTACTGTATTTGACGGTGATCATTTACTGTCAAACAAGGAATTTGGTCATTTTCATAGAAATAAGGCTGGAATTTTAGAAAATTATTAGGTTTGACCAGCAAGGTTTAAAATAAATCATGAAATTATTGCGTTGAAGAGTATGGGTAATCCGAAAATTGTTTTAACTGCCGATCGTACTTTGATGTCTCCGTATCGTGGTTTGTCATTAGCTACATTTTTTGGATGTGCACCTGCCGTTGATCCTAATCGTGATAAAAGTAGCCTTTTGTATAAAATTCTAGGAAACCAAGTAACTCCAAAGATTCTGTTTGATTTTATTTGCAATTACATTCCTCATACTAATGGTGTAGCAAACTATGCTCCATATGGATTACGAAAAGTAGAAGCAGGTTTACTCCGAGATGGTTTTAGACGCGAAGATGTTGTGGTTGCACATCCAGATCATATTGAGCAATTTATTGGTCCTGATACTCAAGTTATTGGCACATATGAAATGGACCCATTGGGAATGGGACCTGTTACAATGACTTTCACTTATGGTAGAAAACAAACCTCATATGATGAATTCTACAATACAGAGCTACACTACAGAATAAAGGCTGCAAAACAAAAAACAGGCAGTAAGGCCAAAGTCATTTCTGGCGCTTCTGGAACTTGGCAATACAATTATGATCCAGAAAAAATCGAAGAATTTGGAATCTATGCTATTTTGGAAGGAGAACTTGGAGGCATTGCACCTGAAATTGATGGACATGCTGGTAGATTCTTCAATTATTTAATTAACGGCGATTTTGATAACATGGATCCATTCAGAAAACGTAGTGACTTTAAAGTAAACATAAAAGAATTTGAAAGAAACGGAAAAAAAATTCATGGAAGATTTGTAAATTTCTGGGATAGACCAGATCTAGATGAGATTCCTGAAATTGTAGAACCAAGTATGCATGGAATGGTTGAAGTGATGCGTGGTTGTGGAAGAGGTTGTAAATTCTGTGACGTTACATTAAGATCATTAAGATACTATTCTCCAGAAAAAGTCAAACGTGAAATTGAAGTTAACATCAAAAAAGGAGGAGCAAAATCTGCTTGGATACACAGTGACGATATTTTTGTCTATGGTATGGATCCTAGAACTGCCAAAGGAATGGAACCAAACCGAGAAGCTCTTGAAGAACTCTTTACTGCTATCATGTCTACTGGTGTAGGACACACAAATCCAACTCATGGTACTTTGGCAGGCGCAATAGCTGATGAGAAACTTATTCCAAACCTTTCAAAAATTATAAAATCTAGTCCTGATAATATGATTGGAATCCAAGCTGGTTTTGAAACCGGAAGTTTAAGATTAATTGGAAAATATGCCGATAGAAAACTTGCTCCATACTCTCCAAGTGAATGGCATTGGGTAGTAAAAGAAGGTGTCAAAACTTTGAATGAGGATTATTGGATTCCTGCATTTACTTTGATTATGGGTCTTGATAATGACGAGCAACCAGAAGATTCTTGGGATACAATTCGTCTAATTACTGAATTAGAACACGAGCAACCTGATTCAATGTTTACTGCTACAGCGCTTACCTTTGTTCCAATTGGATTATTGGAAAAATCTGATTTCTTTAACATTGGAAATGAAATGACTCCTGCACAACTGGGTGTACTCTATAAAACTTGGCAACATAACTTCAAGTATGGAATTCAGAAATTCATGACCAAGACAGGTGCAAAAGGACCACAGAGATATTTCTTTAATGCAATTGCAAGATCTTTGGGTGGTATTCCTTTAGGTGCAATGGAAAGATATGCACGTCACAAGAGTAAAGAACACGAAAAAGTTATTGAAACTATAAAGATAAAATACTGGTAGTCATACAAATACATAAATTTACTATTTTGTCTTTCTAAATTATGGCAACTCACGGTTCGCTTACCAAAGCAGGTAAAGTAAGAGGACAGACTCCAAAAGTTGAAGGAAGAAAAATAGTTGGTACAAACTCCAGTCTTAGAAATAAGAGTAACTTCAAAAAGCGATTTGCCTTGGGAAGATTTCCGGGACAAAACAAACCTGGACAAAGAAGAAAGAGACGTTAGCTAAAAACTGTTACAAAGTTATCTTTTTGCGATCATTTTTCAAAACAATAACATTATAAAGTACTAGTACCGTACCATACGGTATGGTAGAAGATTTAAGATTAGATAGTTTGGAGGGCGTAGGTCCTGTAACTACTAGAAAATTATCCGATGCAGGAGTACACAATGTTATGGATCTTATCGTAAGAGGTCCTGTGGAAATTGCCGAAATAACTGGAATGGAAAAAGACACTGCAGAAAAAATTGTAAACAAAGCAAGACAACATCTAGTTGAAACAGGATTAATTTCCAGAGATTTTGTTACCGCAACTGAGGTATACAAGCGCAGACAAGATATTGGTAAAATTACAACTGGTACTAATTGTCTTGACACGTTATTTGATGGCGGTGTTGAAACACAAGCTCTCACTGAAGTTTATGGCGAATTTGGTTCAGGTAAAACTCAATTTGCACATACACTAGCTGTGATGGTTCAAAAACCAAAAGCAGAGGGTGGGTTAGATGGGGGTGTTTTGTATATTGATACAGAAAATACTTTCCGACCTGAGAGAATTGTATCTATTGCACAAGCACATGAAATGGATCCAGAAAAAGTTCTTGATAGAATAATTGTGGCACGTGCATACAACAGTGCTCATCAAACATTGATTCTTGAGGAAGCAGGCCCTGTAATTGAAGAAAATAACATCAAGCTAATTGTTGCAGATTCTGCAGTTGGATTATTCCGTGCTGAGTATCTAGGTAGAGGAACATTATCCAACAGACAACAAAAACTAAATCATTTTGTTCACATGTTGTCTAGAATTGCAGAGACTTACAACTGTGCTGCAATTGCAACAAATCAAGTCATGGCATCTCCTGATGTTTTCTTTGGTGATCCAACACGTCCAATAGGTGGAAACGTAGTTGCACACACTTCTACGTACAGAATCTACTTTAAGAAATCTGGTAAGAAACGAATCGCAAGAATGGTAGATAGTCCTCACCATCCAGAAGAGGAAGTAATCTTTGCTTTGGGTGATGCAGGAGTAATGGACCTAGAAGATGCAGAAAAAAAGACCACCAAAAAGACAACAAAAAAAACAACTAAAAAAGAAAAGGAATCTG
>SCUP01000040.1 GCA_004297665.1 Nitrosarchaeum sp.
TCCAAAATTAATAATAAAAAGGCAGAAGTTTATGAATTGTAAAGTAGAAAAATCAAAAATATCAGGACACATTACATGTCCAGCAAATAAGAGTTATTCTCACAGAGCAATTTTTCTTGCATCACTTGCAGGAAATAACAGTAAAATAGAAAACGTATTGTTTTCTGCAGATACGATTGCAACAATTGAAGCATGCAGAAATTTCGGGGCAGAAATTGAAGAAACAAACACATCAATTATTGTCAAAAAACCCATAAAAACAGACAAAATTGTGCCTGAAATTGATGCAAAAAACTCTGGCACAACAATCAGAATCGCATCAGGGATTGCAAGTCTATTTACAAAAGAAATTACACTGACAGGAGACTCGAGCCTTCAGAAAAGACCGATGCAGCCATTATTAGATGCACTTGAAAGCATAGGAGCTAAATGTAGCTCAACAAACGGGATGCCACCTATCAAAATAACTGGAAAAATTTTAGGTGGAAACGTTTCTATTCCAGGAAACTTTTCGAGCCAGTTTATTTCGGCATTATTGATTTGTTCACCATTAACAGAAAGAGGAATCAATTTAGTCATAGAGGGAAACTTAGTTTCAAAACCATATCTTGATGCAACTATTGCAACAATGAGAAATTTTGGAGTTACAGTACAAACATTAATTCCATACAAGAAATACAACATTGCACCTCAAGTATACAAACCATCCACATTTACAGTCCCAATAGATTTTTCAAGTCTAGCATTGCTTCTTTCAGCATCAGTATTAAATGGAGAAAATGTTATAATTCATGGCAAAATTGGAAACTTGCCTCAGGGTGATGAAGTATTCATCGACATACTAGAGCAGCTTGGAGTAAAAGTTTCAATAAAAGATGATCAAATAACAATTCAATCACCAGAAAAACTTAATGGAGGACGATTTGATTTAAGCAATTCACCAGACTTGCTCCCACCACTGGCAATTTTAGCATTGAAAACAATAAATCCTATTGAAATAATAAATGTGAAACATGCAAGACTAAAAGAGACAGACAGAATTTCAATTTTAGCTAGAGAACTAGTCAAAATTGGAATTAGAGTGCAAGAAAAAGAAGATGGATTAATTTTAGAGTCACCAAAGGAATCAAAAGGTGCAACATTGAATTCTGAAAATGATCATAGATTATTTATGGCATTTTGCATAGCAGGAATGTATCTAGGCAATTGCATTGTGACAGACCATGAATCAGTGGCAGTATCATATCCGGATTTTATTACTGAGATGAATAAATTGGGTGCAAAAATTCTAGTCCAATAAAAAATCAGTTTTAAAAAATTAATTAAAAGGGGTAAGAGGCGCGACCCTGTATAGGGTGAAAAGCATTCTCCTCACCCGCAACGCTTTTTGCGTAGATAACATGTATTTTTCACAGGGTCGCGCAAATCATTTGTTAGAATTTGCACGTTTTTGCACATATCGTATACGTTATCATGATATTTAAGAATTATTTATAATTATTACAAGTAATTTTAATGAAAAGTACAATTTTTAAACAGAGATAAAATAACCAAAATAGAGGATTTCATACTGGAGACATTGTGATAAGACTTACTAATTTATCAAATTCTGATGGATATTCTGCACATACAAATTCAATTGTTGATGGGGAATCAATCGAGGCCATATGTGAGAAATGAAGCCTGCATGGTTTGATTGTGGATTATTGAGATTATTCAACTTGCATGACGCACTTGTATTGTATGATTGTTTTGAAAATCATATGATGTTCTTATAACTGACAGGGCATATGTTTGTGAGTATGAATACATTAACAATATCTGTTTTATTATCAATATGTTTTGGTGTGCTGAGTTTTGAAAATGCTCTTGGAAATGATGATTTTACTGACTATAATTATCAAAACTCAACAATGCATTTCAACACTGAGGACAAAATCATTAATACACTTTTGTCATGGAATATTGAAGATATAGATAACATCAAATTTTCTGATCAACTTACTGTCCACCAAGACTTGGAAAATTCCATACATTTTGACAGAGAATCTGATTTTATATCATTCAAGCCCCAAAAAACTGGCGACATATCAAAGATTTCAATATTAGTAGTTGTTAAACCTCATTTTAAGAATGCAAGCAACATGACAGTAATTGAACAAGAAGATTGCTTTAGCATTACATTAAATTATAATGGTGGATATCATGCAGAATTTTCAATTTTTGATGGAAACCAATGGATTAGTATTTCATCGCCTATCATTTTAAATGAAAAAAAGACACCAATATTTGCAGAGTTTGATGGATCTTCAATCAAACTACTTGTCAATGATGTAAGCCTAGTGGAAAAACAATTAGATATTACAAATCCAATTTTTGGCAGACATCTGAGTTTACTGCATTCTGATCATGAAGTTGTTTTGGGCGCCTCAAAATCAACAAGAGGTTTTTCTGGCTTTTACTCGGGAGATATTGATGAAGTACAACTTTATACAAATAGAACAGCTGAATATTCCTTTGGTGGAATGCTAGATACGTTTGACAATACATCTGAACAGACATCAATAGAACCAATCAATCAGACATCAATAGAACCAATCAATCAGACATCAATAGAACCAATCAATCAGACATCAATAGAACCAATCAATCAGACATCAATAGAACCAATCAAT
>SCUP01000003.1 GCA_004297665.1 Nitrosarchaeum sp.
GAAGAAAAATTCCTAAAAATTGCAACGCAAATCATGGAATCTCAGGCACAAATTGCAGCGGAAAATCCCTTTGGATTTGGTTATTTGCTAAATACAATTTACACTTACTTGCAAAAGCCTACAGAAATTACAATTATTAATCCTGAAAATTCTGAAATTTGCAAGTTTCTTTCTGGCAAATTCTTGCCTGAATCAATTTTGGTGACAATAAACAATAAAACTCAACTGGAAAATCTTGCAAAATTTCCCTTCTTTGCTGGTAAAATTTTTAGTGATAAGACTTCTGTTTTTGTTTGTAAAGATTTTACATGTTCATTACCTTTAAGCTCTATTGCTGAAATAGATTCTCATCTTTAGAGTTTTTTTAGGTTTATCCCAATAACATTTCCAACTTGTGGTCTGCCCATATTTTCATATCTTGATCTTGGCATTGTAATTGTAATTTGGGTTTGTTGATAGCTTTTGATGTTAACTGTTGGTTGAGCTTGTAAAATTGCCTCTAATAATGGCATGACTTGTTCTTTAGTTTCGGCATCTAGTCTTTTTGAAACATTTTCAATAATCATCTGTTTTTGTGATATTGGCTCAGTTGATACATTTTCAATTAATGTTAATTGCACTATTTGACCATTGTCTACTATTTGTGTAATTTTGAATTCATCTGTAGCTGACAATACCATTCATTGCATCTGTTGATTTATCAACGTATTGCAAAATAGAGTGCTATTACTGCCATTGCAACAGCAGATGCTACTCCTAAACCAAAGATGACTTTACTTCCGTCTATCTTCATGTTTTTTGATAAAATAAAATCAAATTAAACTCTAACTATTTTTGTAAATCATTGACTGAATTTTTAGATAATTTCAATTATCTTTATTGTTTGATGGGCTCAAGAATCGCCTTTTTGATTAATGGTGCACGGTCCTTTAGAATTTGATTGAATTCTCTGATGTCTTCCAATCCTGGGGTTTGCTGTTGGTTTTGATAAGCTTGTAAAAATCCAGAATACACACATCCTGTAATAATCCCAAATGCTGTATCTGGGATTGACTCTACTTCTGGAGCAAAGTTTTCTGCAATTTGTCTATATGATTCTGATTCGCTGATATAGTAATCAATCAAACTATCGATGAAATCTTTGTTTTCTTTGGATATTGCCATGTTTTTCTTCTTGTCCTTGTTTATTTAACTGTGGTAAATTGTTTATTTATTTATCCACTATTGCCTAGTTATTGTGGAAATTAGATCTAGATGATGAATATTTTCGAATATTTGATTCTAATAAACTCGTAGCTGGATACTTTGATCCTGATTATGGCGATATATTCCCAAAAGAAAACTCTGCAGAAATTATTTCTCAAATGCTAAAAAACCACGATAAAATTTCAGGCGGACTTGTCATGATCCCTCTTGTTAAATTTGGATTATTTGATTCTGATTTGGATATTGATATTGATGAATTAGAGCGCCACGTAAATCGTGTTGGAGAACACCTAAAAAAATGGAAAGATTTTATCGCAAAAACCAACAACACT
>SCUP01000306.1 GCA_004297665.1 Nitrosarchaeum sp.
GAGCCAAAACAGATAGCATCTTTTGTTGATCCAACTTTAGATCCACAGTTTTACATTGATAGATACAATAACGAACCACAATTCAGAGATTGGTTTGATGAAAACTATCCAGACATGACAATTTATGATGCAATTGGAGTAGATAAGCCAGACATCAAAGAACAAGAAATTGGACAATGTGGTCCAGGAACAATACTAGTTGATGGGGTATGCACACCTGACGAGAGTGTGCAAGAAGGTGGTGGATGTCTTATTGCAACTGCTGCATATGGCTCTGAGATGGCACCTCAAGTGCAACAACTACGAGAGCTAAGAGACAATTCTCTGTTACAGACAGCATCAGGTACTTCATTTATGAATTCATTCAATGATTTCTATTACTCGTTTAGTCCAACAGTGGCAGATTGGGAAAGAGAAAATCCAGCATTCAAGGAATTTATGAAAATATCTCTGACTCCTTTGATTAGCTCACTTTCAATTCTAAACTATGTGGATATGGATTCAGAAGAATCAGTATTGGGATATGGCATATCTTTGATTTTACTTAATGTTGGAATGTATTTTGTAGCACCGGCAATGTTGTTTTTTAGTATTAAAAAGGCAAAAACACGACTAAGTTTTTAATCACATATACATTTACGAGAACGTGGGAAAACTAAGTAGAAATCTTAGGATTTGTGGAGAATGCGGAGTTGTTTACACTTCGGTGAGCTTGACAAAATACATTGATCAGTGTCCACTGTGTAATTCAAAAAGATATGAATCACTATCAACTAAATCAGATAGTGATAGTATAATCTAGAAAAAATTATTTGAAAATATCTAACATAGATTTTTTAATAGAAACAAATTGTTTGTGTTTATTGTCCGATGATCCTGAAATTGAAAAAATAAAACAAAAAAGACTAGAAGAGATGATTAGACAGCAAAGCCAGCCTCAAATTCAGTCAGGAATCATTGACCTAAATGATATGAATTTCACTCAGGTAATTACTGCTGATACTCCAACATTAGTAGATTTTTGGGCAGATTGGTGCGGTCCATGCAAGATGATGCACCCAGTATTTGAGAGTCTTTCAAAGAAATATCCAAAGATAAAATTTGCACGAGTTAATGTAGATCAAAACCAAAACATTGCAATGAGATTTGCAGTGCAATCAATTCCAATGTTTATCATGTTCAAGTCAGGTCAAATAGTTGACAAGATGGTGGGTGCAGTTGGAGCACCTGGAATTCATATGATTTGTAAAAAATATTCAGACTAGTAAGCGTAAGCTGCGTCTTTGCTTCGTTGAATCTCGATAATTTCATTTAAAATTTGTTGCTCTTCAGAGCTTAGCTTGTGCAGAAATTTGGCAAGAATTTGTTTTGTCTCATGCGATGGTGGAAACGTATAGAATACTTCTTCTTCAAAAATATGTCTTCCAATTGTTACACCTTGAACAGAGCATGCAACCTCTTGTCCTGTTCTTGCAGAAGTTACAGTTTTTTTATCAAGTTGAAGCTGATGAACTTGACCAACTCGTTTCCCATCTTTATTCATAAATGGGACTTTTTGTTTCAGAGTTCCAACATCTATTCTAATTCCAAATACTGCGGGATCAGTATTTCTAAAAACATAGCCTTTGAGGAATGTGAATTTAGAGATCGGTGTCAATTCTGCAAAGACTGCATCTTCTTCATTGGCAGTGTCTTCGCTTACCCAGTTATTGTAATTATCAATCAGACTGTAAATTATCCTGTCTTCAAAAATCTTGATGTGACTGTCTTCTGATTCGTCTTTTGCATCAGGTAATATTTTGACATTAAAGGACAATATCACACCAAGATGTCTGTCGTTTTCTTTGATTGCCTTTGCCTCCATGATATCTCTGCGATTGACTGGTCCAATGTCTGCCTTTGCTATTGGCACTTGTGAGCGTCGCAGCATCTCAACTATTGCCTCAAGTGAGCCTATGGTATCGCATTTTAAAACAACACCATTTGTTTCTGTATCAATGAATACAGATTTCATTTCTGATTCGATTAGCTTTGTGTATTTTGCTATTTCAGATGGAGTGGATGCAACATAAAGAGTACTGCCAGGCAAAACACCTTCAAGATCAGGTGATGCAATTTTGAGTCCTGCAGCTGCATTAACATTTTGTACAGGTTTGAATTTGTCTCTAGGGTCACGCATTTCATCTAGCGGTTTTGGCAAGAGAATTGCTTTTGGTTTTGTTACAATAACTGAATCTCTTTTTGCAACAACTATGGTGTCACCTTTTTTGATACTGCCATCAATTAAAATAATATTAGCTGTATGTCCCAGTCCAGGTT
>SCUP01000041.1 GCA_004297665.1 Nitrosarchaeum sp.
TTTTTCTTGTTTTTTGATATAGAGAGTTTTCTAGACTTTCTATTTGGGATAAGATTAGATTGTTCCCTCAAGATATTTTTGAGATCATTTTGGATATCAAAAACAACTGCAATCATGTCTTCTAGTACCTTAGAATACTGGCCGTATGCAGATAGCAACTCAGATTGTTTTTTAGATACTTTGGCAAGATATTCATTTGAGCGTAAAAGGTTAGTAGAAGTAATTAATTCAGGTATATCTAAAGTGGGACCTCCCAATTCATCTAATTCTGACTTGATGTCTTGAATTTTCTTGCTAAATTCATAGATAATTTCGCCTACACCGAGCTTACTCAATCTAGAGACTTGTAATTGTTAAAAGATTAAAGATTTACTAAGAGAGTCAAATGGAATTTTGAACTAAAAACGACAAAACATACCAATAGTCATAATTTGTCACAAAATGGAAATAAAATATATCTGAAATCAAAATATCAAACTTGATGATTCGTGCTTTTCTAGGTGCAATTTTATTATTTTCTAGTTTTATTTCAGTTCCTGTGTTTGCGCAGACTACAAGCGATGCACAAACAATGTTCAAACAGGCCAATGAACACTTTGTGAAAGGAGAATACAATGAAGCGATTGTAATCTACGATGATATTTTAGAAGTGGCACCAAATAATTTGTCCACATTAAAAATGAAGGCAATTGCTCTAAGCAATTCTGGATATCACGAAAAATCACTAAAAGAGTTTTTTAAGATTCTTCAATCCAGACCAGACGACATTACAGCGCTTACTGGAATGGGTATTGGATTTGGAAATTTGGGAGAATATCAGGAAGCCAAATATTATTTTGAAAAAGCAATCAAGAAAAAATCAGACAGTGTTGTGATCAACAACTATAAAGAATTTACAGATAAGGTGATTGCAAAATATCCATATATTCCAACAGAAAAACCAATTGGTCTAAAAAAAATTGAGATAATAATTCCAGAGTGGGTCAAACCAACTGCAAAATGGTGGGCAGAAGGGCAAATCAAAGATTCAGAGTTTGTATCAGCATTATTATTTATGATAGAAAATAAAATCATACAAATTCCACTAGTAGAAACAAAATCAGAGATAGATGATAAAATACCAGAGTGGATACGAAACAATGCGTCTTGGTGGGCAGATGGCTCAATTGATGATAATTCTTTTGTCCAAGGAATACAATACATGATAGAAAAAGGTATCATAACTGTAAATATTAAAAAATCACAAGACGAAATTCAAAAAGAAAAAGATTATGAATTTTATTTGTTTGAAAAATATCTACGTAGTATTTCAAAAAATGTTGCAGATGAAAAAAGATACATAGAAGACCCAAATCCTAGTCAAGAAGTAATAAAAAAATTTCTCCGAGATTATATAAAATGGAATTTTGAAGAAGAGGTAAAAACAGCATCAAGTAACTTTCCAGACCCCACGTACCAAATTATAAATCAAACATATGTTATTCATTACAAGGTTTTTGTAAATGAACAGCCAACAGGATTGCCATTAGATCATGTTAGTACATTGCAAAATTCATTTTTGTTTTGGGAAAATCAAGAATTAAGCACCAACGGACAAAAAGCAAGAATGGAATTTGAGATTACTAATCAAAAATACGAAGCAAATGTATGGGTTACATGGGTAGTACGAGACATAGGACAAGGCGTACTTGGTCATGCACATTTGGGAAAGGGAGTAGTCGAAGTCACATTAGGCGATTATAATTGTGATGGAGTATTTCAGCTATATGATGTGAAAACTGTTGAAAAAATAATGACACATGAGTTGGGTCATTCAATAGGACTGGAACACGTATCTGATCCAAATAGCATAATGTATACTTCGTTAAAACCAAATTATGCATATTGTCTATTAGGATAATTTTTAAATTAAAAAATAAAATAGCCATTTCTGATTATTCAGCGTTATTCTAATTTTATAGAATTAGAATGAGCATTAGCTTAACCTACACACAATTAACCTGCAGAAATTAGGTAAAATGAATAATAAGCTAATTACAGAATTATGACTAATGCTGAAAAGCACAATAGTTTCTGGACCAAAATGTCCTTCATGTGGTGATAAAAAAATGGTAACAGATGAAACCACTGGAGAATTGTTTTGTGGAAGATGTGGTTTTGTAGTTTCAGATAAAATTTCAGAAACAGGAGCAGAATGGCGTTC
>SCUP01000385.1 GCA_004297665.1 Nitrosarchaeum sp.
TTACTATTCAAACCTTATCTAATTTTTCAAAAGTGAAGTTTAACTCCAAACTTTTTCTTTAAACGTCCATTTTTTATTTAAAATAAAATTGCTAAATGCTGCAGTCGCAACTGCTAACACTAATGCAACTGGATATGATACACTTAGATCATCGACCAAATAGTATATCATTCCAAGCTGAACTAATGCTCCAATAGAGCTAAATCCTGCAAACTTGCCGTACTGAATGGCAGTTCTTTTTGCAGTGAAATCCCTATCTTCAAATGTCCAATATTTATTCAAAAAGAAATTACTGGTAATTGAAAACATGATTCCAAGTATGGTTGCATGAATATACCATATGTCCAAACTTGATGTAAACAAAATAGATGTAAGATAATTAATTCCTAGCCCAGATGCACCAACTGAAAAGAATCTTGCAGCCTTTGATACAAATCTGACTGATGATCTTGTTTCTTTTTGCTGTTCTTTTTTTCCATATCTGTAAAGCTTTCCTACTGCATGAATGTATTCTAAAATGATTTTTGTTCCAAGCTTACTTTTTCCATTTTCTCTATCCGAAAATGTATATGGAATTTCCTTTATTGATACACCTTTTATCTTTACAATCATCTCCAAGAGAATCTTGTAGCCTATTGCATCAAAGTTGATTCCTTTGATTATGTCTTTGTTAAATGCGAAAAATCCTGACATTGGATCCGATTCCTTTATGCCAAGACCCTTCTTTGCAATAATTGTTGCAATCTTGCTTATCATTTTTCGTTTTATTGACCATCCCTGTATTGAACCTCCATTGAGATATCTTGATGCAACAACAATGTCTGTTTTTGATTGTTTTAATGCATCAACAAGTTTTGGTATGAGTTGTGGAGGGTGAGAAAAATCACTATCCATTACAACAACTATCTTGCCCTTTGCCTGTTGTATTCCATTTAATATTGCAGAGCTAAGCCCTTCTCGTGTTTTTCGATTTATGACATTAATGGTGTATCTTGTTTTTTCTTTTAATGATTCAAAATAATCCTCTGCAATTTTACCCGTTCCATCAGGGGAGTTGTCATCTACTACTATTGCTTCAACTATGGTGTTTTTTGGCAGATGCTCTTTTATCAAATGTAATATCCCTTTGATATTTTCAGACTCGTTATACGTAGGAATTATTATTGATACCTCTGCATTCATTGCACTTGACAACACGATTCCACCCGATTTATCTCATATTAAATTTTTAAATTGTAAAATTTGACTAGCTTCCACGAATGCTTTCACGAATTTCAATATTGGCTGCCTCTTTATTGGCTTGCATATTTGTATATGGGTATATTTTATCGTTAAACCCAGTTATTGTTCCCTCAAAAGTTTGT
>SCUP01000307.1 GCA_004297665.1 Nitrosarchaeum sp.
ATTCCTGAAATTCCAAAAAGCGGATTGAAATTAACTGGAAAGACAATTTCTGGTATCTTTACGGGAAACATCACCAAATGGAATGACCCGCTGATTAAAGATCTTAATCCTGGATTGAATCTTCCTAATCAAGATATTGTAGTGGCACATCGTTCAGATGGTTCTGGAACTACATTTGTCTTCACTGACTATCTTTCAACTGTTGATCCTGATGGTTGGGGTAAAAAGGTAGGAAAAGGGAAATCTGTTCCATGGCCAGTAGGGTTAGCTGCAGCAGGAAACGAAGGTGTTGCAGGAATTGTAAGATCAACTACATATTCTATAGGATATGTTGAGCTAGCTTATGCATTTCAAACTGGAATGACTTTTGCACATGTTCAAAATGGTGACAAAAGTAAATTCATTGAGCCAAGCATAAAATCTATTACTGCTGCTACAGCTGGACTTGCAAATAAACTTCCAGCAGGAGACGCAGATTGGTCTACTGTATCTGCAGTAAACGCACCTGGTTCTGACTCGTATCCAATTTCGAGTTTCTCATACCTTCTTGTGTATAAGGATCTAAAAGAAACATCAAAGAACAAGGAAGAAGCAAAAGCAATGCTTCACATGATTTATTGGATGCTAACTGATGGACAGACATTTGCACCTGTTTTATTGTATTCTCCACTACCTGACAATGTTGTAGAGTTGGCCAAAAAAAGTTTGTCACAGGTAACATATGGCGGTGAAGTTCTTTGGAAGTATGATGGTTCTGTCAAGACTACCGAAACCAAAACAGAGACCACAACAACAGAATATGAAATTCCAGACTGGATTCGAAACAATGCAAAATGGTGGGCAGATGGTTTGATCACTGATCAAGACTATATCAAAGGACTACAATATCTGATATCTCAAGGTATTCTCAAAGTCTAAACATTTTTTTCTTTTTTATTTTTTAATAAATCTTAATTTAATATTTTTATTATTTTGTAATCTATTTTTTAAAATTTTAAACTTGATTTTTTTGAAACATTATTTCTATATAGTATTACGATAACTATTCCATCATTATGTTCTATCAGTAAATAATATTGATCTAGCTTATAATGTCTAAATTCCCATCTCAAACAATGAAATACAAAAACGCAATATCTATGACGACACTAAGTGTAATTGCAGTATTTGCAATCACATCTTTTACAGGCTTTGAAATATCTGACACTGATGCAGAAACAGTAGCAGTTCAACCAGAGAAATTTGTATTTGTAGAAAAAATTTCAACAACTGCCTTGTTTGAATTTAGAGATGGAACTGAAATAGTGCCAATCCAACAATTCACTCAAACATCTGGCTTTGGAATTAGAGGCGATTCCAGACAAATTCCTACTTTCACAATGGAAAAAATTGTCGGTTTAACTCCGTATCTT
The DNA here is from genome assembly GCA_004297665.1 of Nitrosarchaeum sp. GTDB lineage: Archaea > Thermoproteota > Nitrososphaeria > Nitrososphaerales > Nitrosopumilaceae > Nitrosarchaeum. The sequence continues at coordinate 1,413 of SCUP01000307.1, forward strand.
TATGAAGCAGCTGATCAAGCACAAAAATATGGTCCAGAAATGGAATATCCGTACAAAAACTTTGATGTTACAGTATTTTTAGCTGCAGAAGGAGATACACTTCGATCTTTTGAATATAGTGATTGTGTCATAACAAGCTATACTGTAACTACAAGATCTGATAATGAAGAAGGATACACTGGAAAAGGGTTTGCCATTGTAGATCAATTTACTTTTGAATGTAGAGGTTATGAACCCCACAATCCAATCATGGATGAAATGAACATTGTTGAAAAAGCAAAAACAATCAGTTCCGGTGATCTGAAATCTACAGATAAATGGGGACCAGGTTTTTCTATAAAACCATAAATCCTTTATTTCTTTTTTTATTTTTAATAAACATCTTTTATGTGTATTTTATTCTTCAGAAATAATACTTTGAATATTCTCATCAATTGCAACTTCAGCAATATCGCTTGAATACTCTGCAATTCTTCTCAAGTCTTCTAAAACAAATCTGATTATTGTTGAATTTTTTTCATTCTCTTTAATCTTTGACATGATCTCTTTTTCTTCTTCAATTACTTTACTTACTTTCTCTGCAACATTTTCACCCTTTTGAAAATCATGATTCTGAATCGCGATAATTGCTTCTTCAAAAACTTCTAGTGACTTTTCAGATAATTTTTTAATTTTATTTATGACCTTTGGATCTATTTTCTCTTCAATGAATTTAATTCTTTTAGCGATTAGACTTGCGTGATCTCCTATTCTTTCTATTTTGCTTACTATTGTTCTATATTCAAGACAATCTGACGGTCTTTTCAATCCCATATCTTGAAGTATGTTTTCATTTTCAACTGCCAAAACTAAATTTCGTCTCATGTAAAGTCCAAATCTGTCCACCTCATCATCCATGTTTACAACCCCTTCTGCGTGAGAAATATCTACTTCTTCCAATGCCTCTATTGATTCTTTTACCATGTTAGTTGCCATTAAGTACATTCTTTTTAATGCCGTTTCAAATGATAGTTCTGGCAATCTAGTTAGAATTTGAATAGTCATTGTCTCTGAACTTGATTCTACAATTTCCGTGCCTATCATAGATGAACGAACTAACTCTCTTACACTCCTAGAATGCTCTGCAGGAATTTTCATCCCCTTTGTTTTTATCTGAATTATTTTATATCCTGCAAGATATGCCGCAATAATTTTTCGTTTAACTGAATCTCCAGAGTCTTTTTGACTGGAATAAATGACAGCTATGGTTTCTCTCTCCTCTTGCTCTCTTGGAAATAAAGTCAGTGATTGATTTGAATTTTTCACAATTGTTATGTTTTCACCCACTTTAATTTTTAATTCCTCAATCCAGTCTTTTGGTAATGATATGATGTAAGTTGAACCCCCACTCAACTGCATTCTTCTTGTTTGTTTGGTTTTTTCAATGATTTCCAATCGATCTATAATGCTCAAAATTTCTTAATTACAATATAGTTGACGATCTATATAGAATCATGATCACCTCATAAAGTATGGTGAGATCTTAGATATGCTATTTTCACACCAAAAGATTGTGGATAAAACAAATCTGAATTTAAAAAAAAGAATAATTTCAGATAAAGTATTCAAGATTGGAGCTACAGTAGCCGGAACATATGTTCTGGTGATAGTTGTATTAATTGCATTTCAGCTAATATCTGAATCATATCCTATATGGGAAAAAGAAGGACTATCATTTATAACAAAAACTGATTGGAATGCGGTTGAAGATCGAGAATCATTTGGTGCATTACCTTACATTTTAGGTACATTGACCACATCCGCAATTGCCATGATGATTGGTGTTCCGCTAAGCATAGGAATTGCAATGTTTATCTCTGATGCACCTCAAAAAATCGGTGCACCCCTAGGCTTTATGGTAGAACTTTTAGCTGCTGTCCCAAGCGTTATTTATGGTCTATGGGGGCTCTTTGTTTTTAGAATATATTTTCGAGATTGGTTTGAAACTCCATTACATAATGCATTTGGTGATAATATCTGGTTATTTTCTGGTAATCCATATGGATTGGATATTCTAACTGCAAGCGTTATTCTTGCAATTATGATTATTCCAACTGTTTCTGCAGTTTCACGCGAAATAATGAAAGCTGTTCCTCAACAACAAAAAGAGGCAGCTTACATGCTTGGTGCAACTAAATGGGAGATGTTCAAACTTGCAATATTTCCTTATTCAAAAACTGGTCTGATAGGCGC
>SCUP01000004.1 GCA_004297665.1 Nitrosarchaeum sp.
GTATACAGAACAAAAGATGGCATTTTTCTAGATATATCTCAAGGCGGTAACGGAACACAAATTCATATTTACAACTCTTTTTTTCCACAGTTTGGAAATTCACCAATATTTAATGGAACACTGGACACTGATATCAAAATTGGTAAAGACAGCAGAGATTATATCAAATCAAAAAGTGGAATTTATCATCTTGGTGTAATGTATCAGGGAGGTCTAGAAGGACCATTAGCTAGAATTCAAGTTGTACCTGTACTTGTAGTGGATTCTAATGTTGCAGGAGTATATGATACTGTAATTCCTGATCTGAGTACTTCTTGGGAAGACTATACTAGATATGATCTAAAATCAGGCGAGAAACCAAAATATGATTTTGATTTTACTGATGAAAAGCCAATAATTTTGGGAAGTGGAAACGAATTTTTGGTTTATGATTCCAATAATGACGGCAAGGCAGATTACAGTGCAGGAACAATAGGTGCTCAAGTACTAGATGTTTATGGTGTGATTCAAAACAAAACTGCAGACGTTGATAAAACACTAAAGGCAATTAATGGAACATTACTGCCCGCATTTGATTCTAGGGGAGAATTTTTTGGAGTGATGACTGATTTTCTAGGGCATGGAACATCTAGTGCTTCTTCTATTGCATCAAAAGGTGAGCAAACATATGACATTTACAATAACACCAAGCAATTCACAATTAAGGGAGTTGCACCAGATGCAAAGATTGTTCCAGTAAAATCATTGTGGGTAGGTGATACTGTTTATGCTTGGTTATGGCTATCTGGATTTGATAATCAAGAACACAGTTGGAATTTTACCGGAACACCAAAAGTTGATATCATTTCAAATAGTTGGGGAGTTTCAAATTTTCCATCATTTAACGCTGCACCTGGAATGGATGTTTTATCTGTAATACTTGGCATACTTGCCACTCCACATTCCCTTGATGATAATTATCCTGGCGTAACAATTGTTTCCAGTGCAGGTAATTCAGGACATGGTTATGGTACAATTGGTTTGCCTAATGCATCTCCATTTGGAATTGCAGTTGGAGCTACTACAAATAATGTCTTTGTGGGTTATGGCCCATTTAAAGATCAACCAAGATTTGGCAACACGACTTCGCACTTTAATGATATAGTAGATTTTTCAAGCAAAGGTCCTGGAATTATTGGAGATCCAAAACCTGACTTGATGAGTATTGGTGCTCATGGTTTTACACCATCTAATGTTCTTAAAACTACAAAGAACTCAAAAGAAGAGTCTTTTTCATTATTTGGAGGAACCAGTATGGCAGCACCTCTAGTTTCTGGAAGTGCGGCAGTACTAATGGAAGGACTAAATAAGCAATCAAAAGAATATGACCCCTTTACAATCAAAAATATTTTGATGTCTACTGCAAAAGATCTTCAAAATGATCCATTTACTCAAGGATCTGGATTAGTAGATGTGGATAAGGCATTAAGTTTTGTAAATGCTGAAGAAGGAATATTTCTAGTCCACAATAATGCATCATACAATAATATCAAAAAAATTTTAAAACCCGCACTTGAATCCATAAATTCCACATCTATAGGATTTGAGAAATTTGAGTTTCCAACAAAAATCATGCCAATGACAAGTTGGTTTGCAGGTCATTTGCTTCCAGGGGAACACAGCAAAACAACTTTTACAATTGAAAATCCAACTGATAAGCCAATTCAAATATCTGTCAAACCTACAACAATATCTCTAATCAAAAATACTCAGTTTGATGGTACTACCAAAGTACGACAACAAGATTCAATGCTTAACAAATCAGATACATTCATTCCAAATTATATCAAACTATCTGATATCAAAGAACACAAAGAATTAGGTGAATTTTTTGATGAAAATCCAATCCCAGATAAATCCTCTTTGATGGTATTGAATCTGAATTTCCCATTTGATAATTTTATGAATAAAACAGACATTATTTATGCAAACGATATGAAAATCTCTTCATTGTATCTTTATGATTGGATTGATAAAAACAACGATACCAATATAGCTAGTAGTGAACTATCTATGATTAACAGAGCTGGATCATGGGGAACTGTTCAAGAACTACGAATTTCTGAACCTAATGAAAAATTCACAGGAACTCCGCTAGTCGGAGTGTATCCTGTTCCAACTAGATACTCTTACTATCTAGGTGACACAAAACAAAACTCAACTTCAATGGAGTATACACTATCGGC
>SCUP01000042.1 GCA_004297665.1 Nitrosarchaeum sp.
GCTCTTCCGATCTAATAGAATCATTAATCATTTTAACAGTTCTAAAGGGAGATGTTGGTTGTAATATAACAATTATTTCTGGATTATATTGATTTTTATTTGATAAAAAGTTGAGTGCATGTTTAATAACATCGATTGTAGATGTGCTATCTTGTGAAATTTTTTTTGGGCGTAAAAAAGGAACTTCAATTTTTAATGATTTTGATAATTTAATTATTTTCGGATCATCTGTACTAACAATTAATTTATTTATTTTTGATTTTTTGGCAACTTCTAGAGTATATTGAATCAATGGTTTTTTGTGGATTTTTCTTAAATTTTTTTGTGGGATACCTTTTGAACCTCCTCTTGCAGTAATAATGCCTAAAATGTCCACAAGAAACACATTATTTTGTCAATAATTAAATTAAAGCATATGAATTTTTATTTATATACTTACATCAAAGAAAAATTAAGATGTCAATAATTATGATGATTATAGATGTCTGGAATTAGAGTTACATATTCAGGGTTAATTTCATTTTTTATTGGAATTATTTCTGTTTTTACGAATTTAGCATTTTTTGTTATAGTTACTAGAACATTATCTACTGCTGAATTTGGAACTTGGGGATTAATCATGAGCTTGATTACTTATCCAATAATTTTAGAGTCAATTATTTCATATTGGGCAATAAGAGAGACAGCGAGAAATATACCATCTGCTAAAACAGCTATAGCATCCAGCGGTATTTTCTCTGTAGCAGGAATTGGGGTTTATCTAATAATTTCTTTTTTTGTTGAACAAAATTCGGATGTAGAAAAGATTGGATTATTTTTTGGATTTATGTTAATACCACTAATGTTTCTAAATTCAACATTATCATCAATAAATTTAGGTTGGAAACCACAAGCAGAAAGTTATGGTATACTTTCTCTAGGAATATCAAAAATTGTAGGAGTGGTAATTTTTGTTTATTTCTTAGAAATGGCAGTATTGGGAGTTATTCTCGCTGTTTTTCTATCGTATATAGTTAGCATAATTATTTTATTTATTTTTGCCAAAAAAAAAATTAAATACAAAATTGATATAACGTACATGAGAAATTGGATTAAATTATTCTGGTTACCTACATATCCAGGAATATCAGCAATTGTATTACGATTAGATGTCATAATTTTTACGGTCATTACAGGTTCTGTTATAGGTCTTGCATTTTGGTCAGCGGCTGTAGCAATAACAGTGATGGTATCACAGGCAGGTAATATTTCAACAGCAGTATATTCAAAATTAATTCAGGAAGATAATAAAGGATATTTGAAAAACAACATAACATTATTGATGTATTTTGCAATTCCTATCACTGCACTTTCAATTATTTTTGCAAAACCTGGATTATTTTTTCTGAATCCAGTATATCAGTCAGTTATGTGGGTAGTAGTATTATTAGCAATTCAATTATTTTTAGGTACAATAAATAGAACTTTTGAAAAATTTTTGTTGGGTATAGAAAGAGTAGACACAAACAATACATCTACATTTAGAGATTATATTAAAAGTAGATTATTCTATTTGCCCACAATAAGATTGGTTCAAATGATCATCTATATCAGTATGTTAGCAATTGGTCTAACGATTGTTATATCACAAACAAGTAATGAAAATGATTTGTTATTTTTCTGGGCTGGAATTTGGCTATCAACCGAGATACCAGTTACAATTTATTTCTATAAACTTGTAAAAAATGAGTTTGGGGAGATATTTGAATATAAAATAATTTTCAAATATTTTGTAATATGCACTATTGTTTTTGGAATTACATATTTACTTTCAGAAAAATTTCTAATTTATAAAACAAATATTTCAGAATTTTTACCAGTACTATCTTTGCTCGTAGGGTTTAGTTTAGG
>SCUP01000308.1 GCA_004297665.1 Nitrosarchaeum sp.
AATGATGTTGCATCAGAATTGGACAAGTCCATTAATGCAATCTTGTTATTATTGAAAATTTCAGTTGCTTTTGTTAAAAACACAACAGTTTCATCATATTCTACTTGATTAGTAATTTTACCGTCTTTTACTGCATTCAAATATTCCACTTCAACTAGACTTAATCTGTCTTTGATTCCAGATAATGCCAGTCCTGTATCAGAGACATTACCGCCTTCATATTTACGAATAATTAACTCCACTTTTTCAGAGATATCTTCAAGCTCTGCTTTCATGATATCAATGGGTTTGTCACTAGTTGTAACATCTAAAGCAGATTCCATTAAATGTAATAGATTATTTGCAGATTCAGAACCAAGTTTGCCTTCTACGGACGGATGAAGTGTTCTATAATAATACAATCCCTCATGGGTAAATGTTTTAGCACTTTTCACATCACCTTTGTCCAAAGCTGCAATTGCTTCGGCTATCTCTTCGACAGTTTTTAGTTTAAAAATTTCTAATAATTTTTCTGCAATTTGAGGGCCATTAGCAGACAGTAATGCAGGATTTGATCTGATATCAACAACTAGTGAATTTATCTCTGGATATGTTGTAGAAATTTTAAATTTCTTTTCCATTACAGTAAACCAACTCAAAAAATCAGTAGAGTTATTTTGAACAATAGCTGATTCCATTTTCATAAATGCAATCTTGTAGATTGTCTTATCTATAATTTGTCTATTAAGTGATGCCTGTTCAACATTTCCTGAAACTAGCATGTTCTCAGTATCAGAAAATGCATTTGTAATTAGCATGTCGCTTTCAACATCCACTGTAAGTGCAGCATTCTTGAAATTATCAGAATAGATAGTTTTAGCAGTTTGAAGTTTTTTTATTGCGTCAATTTTTGTCGTTTTAATTTGGTCTTTTAGTTTTAAATCAACCTTTTCGGCTTGATATGTTATCAAGTTAAAATGAAATGTTGCCATATTTTCAGCATCTAACAAGGAAGTTTTCAGAGAATCCCATTGATCTCCAAGTGTGGCAGAGAATGCAATAGGAGTACTAACTGTCAACATAATTGCAATTAAACCAAAAAAGAATATTTTTTGTTTGATATTCAACAAAAATGCAGGCAAAAATAGAGTATTAAAATCACCGTACCATTCTATAGTGTTAAAACAAAAATGCTAAATGAAAATTAAAATTTAAAGCATCTAAAAATTAGTCGGTTGGGAATCAAAAAATAGAAAAATATGCTAATGGTTTATGCTTGTAATGCTCTATCAATCATATTTTTGTATGACTCTTTTGATGCGGCACCAACTTGCTGACTAATTATTGCGCCTTTGTTAAGGATAATCAAGGTTGGAATGCTAAAGACATTGTATTTTGCTGCCAAATCATTGGCCTCATCTACATTGACTTTGACAAATTTTACTTTGCCTTGATAGTCATTTGCCAGTTCTTCTACTACTGGACCTACCATTCTACATGGACCACACCATTGGGCCCAAAAGTCA
>SCUP01000309.1 GCA_004297665.1 Nitrosarchaeum sp.
GCAAACTATAGTTAAAATAGTAATTTGAGAAATAATGCTATGAAGATAACTGAAATAAAAATAGACGATAGTCAAACGGGTTATTATTGGCTCCAAATTTATGTCAAGAACCAACAAGAAGCATTTTCATTAAGACAGCAAATCTTTGAAGATCAAGAAATTAGAGAAAGATTACAAAAAGCAGTTAAAGACAATCAACAAATAGTAACTAATTCATCAGTTCCAATGGAAATCATTATTCATAATATTATAATAGAAAAACTTCAATCAATCCTTGATGGAAAAGAAGATGATATCAAAAAATGATGTACGTAGATTTAATCTAAGATTATGAATAAAAAACAGATAAACTTGGAAACTTGTCTTCAAAGATGAAAAATCTACCATCAAAATCCTCTGAGGAATTTCATGTTGTAATGATTTCGCTGACCTTTTTCAGTCATGAACTGGATTTCTTATCCATAATGAAATGGCGCTAATCCCAACTCCAACTATTATTGTTAGAGGAATTCCGATTATCCACCCAAGAGGAAATGGGAAACTTATGAAACAGATCATTAATGTAAGAAATGCAGCGCATATCCCAATTATAATGAATATATTTTTACGGTTCAACAGATTTACTGACGATCTTAAGGTTTTAGAACTTTACGAGAAGCGTCATGTTTTCAGGAATAAAATGGGGGGAGACTCTTTTTACTGATTGTCGATAAACTCGTTCATGCTTGGAATGTCCACCCAATATTACAAATCTAGCTCGAGTATTCACGATACTAAAATTTGCTTGTTTCTAATCATATTCACGCAAGTATTTTAAAAGGAAAAAATTACTCTTTTCATGGCAACTAGAACCCAGATTCTAATTCCAGTGGTAATAGCTGCAGCAATTATTGGAGTTGTAGGAATAATGTCGATTCCAAGTGACAGCAAACTAGAATCAGTAGAATTTCCAAGGGGTACTATCAAACTAGATGACATACCATTAGAGGTTCAAGTTGCAGATACCGAACCAAGACGTGTAAGAGGTTTGATGTTTCAGGACCAGCTCCCATACAACCAAGGAATGATCTTTGTATTTGACAAAGCAGGAATTTACTCGCTTTGGATGTTAAACATGCAATTTCCACTAGATATGATCTGGTTTGATAAAGACGGCAACATCATCCATATAGAAAAAAACATTCCTCCATGCAAGACTGCACTTGAGACTATGGTCTGCCAAAGCATTACCCCTGATGGTGAGGCATTATACATTTTAGAAGTGACTTCTGGATTTGTAGATAAATTCCATATCACAAAAGATTCAAAGCTAAATATTATTTCAATCTAGAATTGCAAAACCTTATGTTATAATAATAATTCAACCAATAAAATGAACAAGAAAATTCTCATACCTGTTATTTTTGGAGTTATCGCTGCAATAATTTTAATGACTATGCTAGTTTCTATGAATCAAAAACCAATCACAGTAACTGAAAAACCAATAAATGAAAAACCAGTAACTGAACTAATTCCAATTAGAGAAAACCCAACAAATGAAACTGCAATTTCAGCTAACAACACTGCAGTTACAATCACACCAATTGATCTTTCATATGATTCAAACTCTCTTATGAAATCCTCACTTGCTGCAAAAGGAATCTCCATGTCTAGTGCATTAAAAATCTCAGGTGGCTCTATTGCAAAATATTGTGCTTTCTATGTAGATATTGAGAAACAAAATTCCATTGAATACTGTACATCAACTGAAATAAAAGATTCAGATGGCAAGTTTCTTGGAAATATCCACATGGTTGGCAGCATGGATTCACCTAGCGCAGTATTGGGGATAATCCAAACAGATCCTTACATGTCTAATCTAGATGATATTAAGATAATTTATCAAGTCATGGTGGAATCCCTTGTGTGTGATTGCTGGCATGACCAAAAGCCAGGAGATCTTGAATCTGTTTCTTCTTGGGTCGATGCTACAAAATCACATCATCTAGAGGCAACTGGCACCACCAGTAGCTCCAAGCTTACAGGTTTTGCTCAAAAACAACTAATTTTAGAAGTTACCACAAACACCGAAGGATATCTTTGGAAATTCATAATATCAAACTAGATTCAATATATGCACATAATGTGTATG
>SCUP01000310.1 GCA_004297665.1 Nitrosarchaeum sp.
AAATAGGTGAATTGAATGGGAGATCCTAAATATCCAAGAAGAATGTGGAGAAAACCAAAGAGACCACTTAATTACGAATTAAAAATGGAGGAATTAAAAACTCTTGGCACATTTGGTTTAAGATCAAAAAGAGAATTATGGAAAGCACATACAGAATTATCTCGTGTCAGACATCAAGCAAGATCGCTACTTGCTTTAAGACAAGAGATCAGACTAGAAAAAGAACCAGTTTTGATGAAGTCATTATCAAGAATAGGATTAGTTAGTAACGAATCAACATTAGATGATGTGCTCAATCTTCAAGTAAATGATTTACTTTCACGTAGATTACAAACACTAGTATCAAGAAAGTTTGGATTTAAAACACCATATCAAGCAAGACAGGCAGTCATTCATGGACATATAATGATTGGAGATAGAAAAGTAAACATTCCATCATACATTGTAACATTGGAAGAAGAAAAAAATATTCATTTTTCACCAGAATCTAATATTCCAAGCATGTTAGAAAGTACTAAAAAACCAGAATCAAAACCTGAAATTGATGCAGTCGCAGAGACAACTATAGAATCTTAGAATAGAAAGATTTTCAATTGAATAATTACAAGAATATGTTTAACAGTAAATAACCCCTCATATTATCAGATAGATCAGTATGTGTTCAATTATCGGTTATTATGGAAATGAAATAGCAGCGCCAATCATAGTCAAAGGACTGAAAAGAATGGAGTATCGTGGATACGATAGCGTTGGAGTTGCAACCGAATCAAATAATCAAATTGAATTAAAAAAAGGAGTTGGAAAAGTAGAAGAGGTAAATTCTAAGATTCAACTGGATACATTACCTGGAAAAGTTGGAATAGGTCACACCAGATGGGCAACTCATGGAAAAGTGACAGATGCAAATGCACATCCACATCCTAGCAATTCTGGAGAACTGGCAATAGTGCACAATGGAATTATAGAAAATTTCGAACAACTAAAGAAAGAATTAGAAAAAGATGGATATGTTTTCAAAAGTGAAACAGACAGTGAAGTAATAGCTAATCTTCTTCAAAAAAATTATGAGGCATCTAATAATGTTAAAAGTGCAATAATCAAAACAGTTTCAGAATTAAAGGGTCATTATGCCTTTGTTGCAATGTTTGAAAACGGGCAATTGGCAGCTGCGAGATTTCACGAACCATTAATTGTAGGAATTGGAAAAAACAGTTATTTTCTCTCAAGTGATGTGTTAGGATTTATTGAACAAACAGATAATGCCATTTACATTGAGAATGGTAATTTTGTCATAATTGATAAAGATAAATTACAAATTTTAGATTTTAATGGAGAAAGCGTAAAACAGCAAATTACAAAAGTATCAAAAGAATTTGCAGATGCATATAAGGGAGATTATGCACATTTTACATTAAAAGAAATTTCAGAGCAGCCAGATACTATATTCAAAGCAGGGGAAAATACAAAAGACGCAATTAAAAATGCAGCAAATTATATTAAAAATTCAAAGAACATCTACATAACTGGAAGTGGAACTAGCTATAATGCAGCGTTGATTGCAAAACAAGTTTTATCCAAATATGCAAAAATAAAAGTAGATGCAATAATTTCAAGTGAATTACAATTTTCTTCAGATACAATTGAACCAAATTCAACATTAATTGCAATTTCACAAAGTGGTGAAAGTGCAGATGTATTAGATGCAGTAAATATTGCAAAAAAAGTAAACTGTAAAGTTATTTCCATAGTAAACTCACTTACATCATCTTTGGCAAGGGAATCAAATATTGTAATTGGAATGAATTGTGGTCCAGAGATAGGTGTTGCAGCAACAAAAAGTTTTACATCTCAAATGATCATAATATACAAAATCACAGAAGAGTTGTGTAATGGAAAGTTTGAGATTAGCTATAAAGAAATATCAGAAGCAATTTCAAAAATTCTTGAAAATCATGCTCAAATTAGGCACATTGCTAAAGAAATTAAAGAAATTTCAGATATCTATGTTCTAGGTAGAGGAATTCATTATCCAATAGCAATAGAATCTGCTTTAAAATTAAAAGAATTGACATACATTCATGCAGAAGGAATACCAGGAGGCGAATTAAAACATGGTCCATTAGCACTTATGGATTCCAATGTATTTGTGATCATAATTAATCCAAATGATTCAACATATTTGGATACATTAACAAGTGCTAGAGAAATTAAAGCACGTGGTGCAAAGATCATTGGCATATCAGATGAGAAAAGTGATGTCTATGATTATTGGATAGAGATTCCAAAAACAAGTGAATTAGCATATCCTATTTCAGAAACAATTCCAATACAATTGCTTTCATATTATGCTGCAATTGAAAAAGACGCTGATCCTGATTATCCAAGAAACTTGGCTAAATCAGTCACAGTGAAGTAAAAAGTCGA
>SCUP01000043.1 GCA_004297665.1 Nitrosarchaeum sp.
CCAGAAATTGAACTGTTGTACTCTGGAGATGAAATAAGTAATCCGTGATGAGCAAGCATTATGTCTTTTAATTTACGTGCACTAGATGGTAGTCCATCTTTTATTTCTAAATCTCCATCATAAATTGGCATTTGAAAATCACGTAGATCAATTATAGTTACATCAGCATCTGCTTCTCTTGCTCCAGTAGCTGCTATCTTGATTAATTTTTTATTAAAAGAGTCAGTGCGAGTACTTCCTGCAAATGCAAGAATTTTTGGTTTTACCATTTAATGATTTCACTCTAGGTTATTTAACAAGTTTTCTTGTGTTTGAATCACACATCTCATTGAATTTTGCCAACATTTTTGCATACGAATCCATTGCCATGTGAATAAATTGATCAGATGATTTTATCATGGATAATCGTGTTTGCACATAAATCTGGCCAGATTTGGAGTTCAAATCGATCCAATTTTGATACAATTTACTCAAGGAATCAAGATATTTGTCAAATTCCCTCAAAGTTTCTTGAGGAATGTTTAGCTTGTCAAAGAATTCTTTTTGTGAAATATAACATGTACCAAACATATCATCAATTGAGTGAAGATATGCCGTATAAAGATCAGAGTATTGCTGGACATTTAACGGAAGCTGGCATTCTATTTTTTTAACTATCTCAGATGTTCTGTTTTTCATAATGTCACAGATTGAAATCTCGGATTCATCACTAGTATTTGACAAGGTTATACAATACACTTGTTGAGATAAAAACATTTTCCGAATTTGGAATTTATAAAATATCTAACTGTAAGACAGTTTGTTTCTCATTTCTTTTTGGATTTTTCTTTTCGCCATTGGACAACCCAACTATCAAGCTGTTTCAAAATTTTTCCAAGATCACGTGTTTGCTTTGTTATGCTGTATTCTACACGTATAGGTACTTGAGCATAAATTTTTTTTGTAATCAGACCATGTACTTCAAGATCACGCAGCCTTTCAGATAGTACAGTATTACTAATCAATGGTATGGCTTTTTTTATTTCATTGAATCGTGTAGATTCACTTTCTGAGAGTTTTTTTAAAATCAACAAAGCCCATGTCTTTCCAAGTACACTCCATATTTCATCAGCACTGCACATTACATGATTACGAGTTCTTTTCTCTTTTTCAAATTCTGTTTCCATACCTAGTAGCAAAATACTATCTAATTATAAAAAGTGAGCTTGGGATGAATTACTTTAGAAATAAAATTTTCAAAAGTCAATTTTACCCATTTTTCCAGTGTTGTAATCTAGTATTGCTTGTTTGATCTCACCCTCAGTATTCATTACAAATGGCCCATAACGAACAACAGGTTCGCCTAGTGGAACGCCTGCAATCAAGAGTACATCCAAAGGTGATGATATGTCATTTGAAGCTTTGATGGTTATTTCATTTCCGTCTTGCTCAAAGAAAACAATCTGCTCTTTGTGTGCAGAAATTTGTTTGTCTCCAAACAATCCTTCTCCATTTATGACATATGCAAATACATTATAGGTTTGTGGAATAGTTTGTACAACTTGTGCATTAGGTTGTATGGTAAAATGAAGATACATTATAGGAGTTCTTGTTTGAATTACTGCTTTTTCCCCCATTGATTCTCCTGCAATTACTTTAACCTTAATGCCATCATTTTGTACTGTAGGAATTTTGCTTGCTGATATATCCTGATAACGAGGATTCATCATCTTGTACTTTTTTGGCAAATTAACCCATAATTGAAATCCATGTAGCGTTCCACCTTTTTGTAGAAATTCTTTTTCGGGCATCTCAGAATGAATTACGCCAGAACCTGCAGTCATCCATTGAACATCACCAGCCTGTATTTTTCCAGAATGTCCTTGGGAATCTTTGTGTTCAAATACACCGTCAATCATGTATGTTACAGTTTCAAATCCTCTGTGTGGGTGATCTGGTGCACCTTTTGCATCTCCAGCAGATATTACAATTGGTCCCATCTCATCTAACAAAAGAAACGGATCAAATTCCCTAATGCTGCCATTCGGAAATGCTCTGTGTACTACGAATCCTTCGCCTTCCAATGTTGTTTTGGCATTGGTGACATGCAATACAGAACGAGTTTTTGTTTCATCACTTACTAGATTTTGGTTTGTTGTGTTTTGTTGCACGATATAGTATACATGACTAGTTATTTAAAGATGGTAGTAATTACTTACTTAGTAGGTTAGTATAACCATACCAAGTAACTTGATAGTGTTCTATTTAATTAATTAGGAACAAAAATGGGCCCACAGGGATTTGAACCCTGGATTTTCGCCGTGTAAGGGCGACGTCATAACCGATCTGGACCATGAGCCCAGAAACATTCCTTGATGAAAACCATTTAAACTTTGAGAAAGGGACAATCTAGAAATTTGATCAGAATTTTGTACAAGTGTGATCGATTTAGATTTTTTTTCTAGTCCGATAGGATTAGGTCATGTAACAAGAGATATAGCTATTGCAAATAATTTTGAAAATATATCAACAAAATTTGTAACAGGAAGTGGAGCTGCAAAAATTCTAAAAAATCTAGATTTGAAAGTTGAAGACATATACATTCCTCCGCAATTTATTGTAGAAAATGGAATGCTAAAAAATTCAACAAGATGGCTATGGAATTATTATCAATATTATAAAAGATGTAAAAAAATTGCTAAAAAGATTATTGAAGTAGATAATCCAAGACTAGTGATTAGTGATGAGGATTTTGCTTCGCTTACTGTTGCTCAAAATAAAAAAACACCTACAGTTTTGATTACAGATATTGTACAAACTAATTTCATAAATGGAATAACATCATTTATTGAAAAAAAGATGAATAAATCAATGCAAGAGATTATGAAAAAATGTGACACCGTAATTATTCCAGAAAATGGTCCTGATGAAGGAAATATTAGAAGAGTTGGACCTATTGTAAGACAAATAAATTTTTCTAGAGAAGAACTAAGAAAGAAATTCTCTTTTGATAAAAAAACCATAGTTATTTCAGTAGGAGGAACAGATGCAGGAGTATTTCTAATTGAGAAAACACTAGAAGCCATATCAAAAATAAATCAGGACATAAATGTAATAGTTGTTTCGGGACCGTCTCTGAGCAAAAAGTTTGGAAATTTAAGGAATTTTGGATTTGTAAATAATCTTCATGAGATGATTTTTGCAGCTGATGTTACAGTATCTCTTGCAGGTAAATCAACTATTGACGAGGCAAAAGCATATGGAACGCCTGGAATTTTTATTCCAATAAAGGGGCATTTTGAGCAAGAGAGCAATGCCAAAGAAGAGGGGTTTGTTTTTGAAGATATCAATAGATTAGATAAATTAATCTTAGGAAAACTAGAGCAAAAACGAAATCCCTTGGAAACTAGAGGGGCAATTACCGCATACAATATAATCAAAAAATTGATTTGACGAAATTTGATCCAATCCTTAATAGATAGCCAATTATTTTTGTTAAAGTACTATGAAATTAGTTGTAGCCAAGTTTGGTGGAAGTGCAATTGGTATTGATGGTGTTTCAATTCCACTAATTGTCAATAGAATTAAGGATTTAAAGAAAGATTCCAAGATTATTGCAGTTTTCTCAGCACCGCTTACAACTCAGAATGGAAAAAAATGTTCACTTACAGATGTGATTTTAGAGCAAGGAAGAAGTGTGGAAAAAGGAACCAAAGCAACTTTAGATACTGTAAAATCATGCTATCAAAAAATTCTTGGATTAGTAAATTCAGAAAATAAAGAAGATTGTCAAAAAATCATAGACTTGTTCCTAGAAAAGGCTGAAAAGGCATTAGAGGAAGCTCTTGAGAAAAAAGAATTTGCCGAAGAGATACGTTCAAGAGCACTTGCTTTTTCAGGAGAAATTTTGATGTCACATGTGATGAATTACATTCTAAAAAGTAATGGAATAAAAACAGATGCAGTAAGTTATGATGACTGGCCAATAATTACAGATTATAACATAGAATCAACAAATTTTCTTGCAGCAAAATCTAGAGAAAATCTGGATAAAACAGCTAAACTAGTCGAAGAAAATGAGGTAGTTACAATAGGTGGTTTTATAGGTAAAACCCCAGATGGTATTACTACTACGTATGAGCGAGGTGGTTCTGATAGAACTGCAGCTGATCTGGGAATATTATTTCATAAAAAATATGATACCAGAATAGACTTTGAAAAGGATAGCTCTGTAGTATCTGCTGATCCAAAAATTGTTGAAACAGGACTGACTGAAGTGGATCAATTGTCATACAATGAAGCAAGACTGGCAGGAATGTTTGGGATGAAAATTTTGGATCCCATTGCAATAAAGGAGATTGTAGAAAATGGGGTAGATATGCCAATTATTGTTACAAATATGAAAGATCCGTCAAAGGCTACCATAATCAAGAGAATTCCAGATAGTAGAAATGATCATCCAATTAAGATAGTTACTGGAAAAGAAAATTGTGCAATTTTCAAAATTGAGACAAATTCGGCGCAAAAATTGCTAGTATCACTAGAAAAAGACAAGCGATATAGCGAATATGTGATATTATCTCCATTTACAAAAGACGGAGTAGAGTTTTCAAGAATATTATTTTTAGATGGAGATTATGTCAAAAGAAATGAAAAATATTTTCTTGGATTTGATTCGCTTGCATCAATTACATACAATCGAGGAGTAATTACATTAATTGGCGATGAAATGTGGAGAGTGCAACAAGTAGCATCAAGGACTAGTGCAAAGATTGGTGAAGCTGGTCTAAACATTCTGAATATGGATGCACAAGAAGAGACATCACGAATAATTATTGTAGTTGAAGATTCTAAAGATAACATTAGAAAAGCAATAAATGCAATTCACAAAGAGAAATCCAAGATTAATTTTATTTAATTGAGTGAAAGTGGCGTTACGGGTTTTCACCTGTAGCGCCATTAAGGGTTTGTTCATGGACCGTTATCTAGACTTAGTCCGGCGTTACCCAAAAACACGCGTTAAGTATAGTTAGATTTTCTAGTATTTAGAGCTGATCTATATAGATCAGTTTAGCTA
>SCUP01000311.1 GCA_004297665.1 Nitrosarchaeum sp.
AGCAAAAAAAGTAGAAAATGCATTAATCCCATTAGGTTTTTCTGTAGATAAACCATTTAAACCTCATATCACAGTGTTTAGAATTAAAAATAAGATTGGAGATATTAGTAAAGAATTGGATAAATTCAAATCAATTGATTTTGGAACACAAGAGATTACAGGGTTCAAACTTAAACAAAGTGTTCTTAGTTCAAAAGGACCTGTATATTCTGACTTAATGGAGATAAAGGCTAGATTATGAAACAAATAATTTCTAAAATTGAAAAATCTGTAATACCATCCAAAAATATAGAAAAGTCAAAAAAACAAATTGCTAATGAAGCTTTTATTTTAGTTGAAAATCAAATTAGAAACTATCCTGAAATAGTTGGATTAGAATTTGGCGGATCCTATGCTAAAGACACTTGGTTATCAAAAGAAGCAGATGTTGATATTTTTATTAAATTCAAAAAATCAATTACAGATGAAAAATTTACAGAGATTTCAAAAAAAGTTGGTTTTGAATCAATGAAAAAATATAATCCATATGTTAGATATTCTGAGCATCCTTATGTTGAGGCTAGAATTAAGAAAACCAAAATTAATGTAGTTCCATGTTATGATGTAAATTTAGGAGAATGGAAAAGTTCTGCAGATAGATCCCCATTTCATACTAAGTACATGCAAAATGCACTTACGCCTAAAATGAGAAATGAAGTAAGAATACTCAAAACATTTCTAAAGTTAACGAAAATTTATGGAGCGGAAATTGCAAAACAAGGTTTTAGTGGATATGTATCAGAAGTTTTGATTTTAAATTTTGGTAGTTTTGAGAATGTAATAAAATCAATTGCAAAAATTCAACAAAATCAAATAATTGGAAAGACAGCAAAAATATTTGAAACATCAATTACAATTATAGATCCTATAGATAGTAATAGGAACTTAGCAGCTGCAATTTCTGATGAGAACATAGGAAAATTTATTCTTGCTTGCAGATCTTTTCAGAATAAATCTACACTACAATTCTTTAAACCTAAAAAATTAAAATCATCAAAAAATAATTGGGAAAATGTTCTTGTAGTGAAATTTAATTTCAAGATGAGAAGCCCAGATATTATTTGGGGACAAGTTAAGAGAGCGACTACTTCACTTACAACTCAATTAAAATTAGGAGGTTTCAATGTTTTACGTAGTAAACCATATGTGGATGAACAAAATGAAGCTTATCTTTTTTTCCTTTTAGAATCAATTAAAATTCCAAAAAAGTATCCTAAAAGTGGTCCTGAATTTTTTAGAGAAAGTGATTGTAATAGTTTTATTTCAAAAAATATTTCAAAAACTGAATTAATGTGGATTGGTGATGATAAAAGAATTATCTCACTTGAAAAGAGAAAATATAATGATGTAGTAAAATTCATGACAGAATTACTAAAAAATAACCTTCAAACAGGCATCTCAAAAGGATTACAAAGTGATTTTAAGAAAGGATTTAGAGTTTCTGTGGGAAATAAAAATTTAAGCAAATCAATTAAAGAGGCAATTTCAGATTTGATTTCAACTGATGGCGCAATCTTTCATTCCAATTAAAAAATTCATAAAAGAACCATATTCAAAAATTCTTGGTTATCCAAAAGCCAGCTCACGTCAACTTCGATCAAGAATTTCTGAATTAGAAAAATTAAAAATTAAATCAATATCATTTGTTGGACAAACTACAATTGGTAGTTTACAAATTTTAGGAAAGGGGTATGTTGGAGTAGTAGTCTTGGCAAAAAAAGGAAATAATGTAATTGCATTAAAGATTAGAAGAACAGATTCTCAAAGAAGTGAAATGCGAAGTGAGGCAGAATTACTTAGATTAGTAAATACGGTAAATGTTGGACCCAAACTATACGATGTAAGTAAAAATTTTTTAGTAATGGAATATCTCGATGGGGATAAAATTGGAGACTGGATACAATATCTACAAGGTACAGGAAGTTCTAAGAAACTAAAATCTGTAGTTAGGACCATTTTAGAAGATTGTTACAGATTAGATCAAATGGGATTCGATCATGGTGAATTAAGCAGTATTTCAAAACATGTTATTGTTGGAAAATCAAGATCAACTTTAATTGATTTTGAAAGTTCAAGTGTTAATAGAAGAGTATCAAATGTGACATCAGTCACTCAGGCTATTTTTATTGGTTCAGGTATTGCCAAAAAAGTTCAAAGAATTTACAAGATTCCACCAAAACAAAAAATTATTGATGTTTTAAGAATATACAAGCAAGAACAAACACGAAGAAGTTTTGATGATGTTCTAAAAATACTAAAATTGTAATGGGGCCGGCAGGAATTGAACCTGCGACCACTAGTCCCCCAGACTAGTATCATACCAAGCTAGACTACGACCCCTCATGTGGGAGGCACAAAATGAAATTATTAAATCGTCGGGTTAATAGAGAGGATTAATGAAAATTTGCAGTATTTGTCACAAGATTTCTGCTACTGAACAGGATCATCTTGATTGTATTCAAAAAATAAGAATAGAATTTGAAGATGAGAATTTTAAGCAAAGCATTCCTGAAAAATTAGAATTAGCAAAAAACTCTCAAAATTTGGGTGTTGAGGTAAGAGCTATTTTAGAGCATCTTACAAAAGAAAATAAAAAAGATGATTCATCATAACCATTTTGAGAGTCGTTCCTTCTCAAATTGTATCTTTTCATCAAGATGTTTAGCTGTAGATTCAGTTAGTTTTGTTGATGGTTTAGGTTCTGAAAACATATCTACTTCAATTATGGATGCAGTATCTCTTCCTGATTCAATAAAACATCCACCCTTTCCATCAAATAATGAAGATTCTTTTTTAGATTGTATTTTTGATATGATATTTTGTGCCACTGTTATTGCCTCTCCTTCTGCAAATACTCCTGCTTTTGGAACAGCCATTGTATCAGTAACTGTCAAAGTAGTCACATCACCTACTGCGTATACATTTTCAAATGGTGTTTTACAATTTCTGTTAATTGGAATAAATCCACCATCTTTTGCTAATCCTGAATCATAAATTATCTTGGGTGCAACGTGTGGAGGTATAGCAAGAAGTAGATCAAACTTAGCTTCTTCATTATTTTGAAAAATTAATTTATTTTTCTCTACAGATTTTATTTTACATGAATCATGAAAAACAATGTTTTCAGAATTTATCAAAGTAAGAATTTGTTGGCTGATTTCTGGACCAGCGGCAGGTAATGTTATTGGTGCTGGACTATAGAAATGAATTTGTACAGAATCTCTGACTCCTTCTTCTCTTAACATAGAATCAATCAACAAACTAGCCTCAAATGGTGCAGGAGGGCATTTGTAAGGCATTCCCATAATGGATATGGCAATACTACCAGATTTCATATTTTTTAATTTATTATGAATTTCAGTGAGTTGGTTATGATCATAAAGATTCATTCCATTTTCTAATAGTCCTGGAATTTTTTCAGGTGCTAACACTGCACCCATTGCAATAATTAAAAAGTCATATGGTAAAATCTTAGTTGTAGTTTTGATATTTTTATTTTGAAGATCAATTTGTAGTACTTCTTCCTTTAGAAAATCAATTTCTTTTTTTGCAAGTTTATTTAGTGAACCTATTGAATTTTCAAATGTTCGTGTTCCTTTGATAATCCAAAGTTTGGCAAAGCCTACCATGAACCAATCTTTTTTGTCAACAACTGTAATCTTAATTTGTGATGATGATAGATTATTTCTAATCTCATTTGCTGCAGCTAATCCACCAAAACCCCCACCAAGAATCAATACATGAGGGATATTAGGCAATTTAACGATCTTGAGTAGTGGGTCTAATTAGAATTTCATTTACATTTACATGATTTGGTGATTCTACAGCATAAACAATAGCATTTGCAATGTCTTCAGCTTGTAAAGCTTCCATTTTTTTAGCATTTTCAACAAATCCTTGTAATGATTCATCGGTAATTGTGTTTGTTAGTTCTGTTGCAACTACTCCTGGTTCAATACATGTAACACGAATATTTTTCCTTACACTGAGTTCTTGTCTTAGTCCTTCACTGAAGGCAGTAATTGCGTGTTTTGTTGCACAATAAACACTACCTGCAGGAAAAACAATTCTTCCAGCAACTGATGAAATATTGATTATATGACCAGATTTGTTTTCAAGCATATGTGTAACTACTGCCCCAGTACAATACAGTACTCCTTTGATGTTAACATCTATCATTTGATCCCATTCATCAATCTTCAAATTTTTAAAAAAACTCAGAGGCATCAACCCAGCATTATTTACTAGAATGTCAACTGTACCCCATTTTTTCAAAACATTATCAACAAAAGAGTTGCATTCATTTTTCTTGGTAACGTCTAATTTTTGAGAATAAACTTCTCCACCATTTTCTTTAATCTTTTTTTCTAATTCAGAAAGCATACCAGTCCGTCGTGCACCTATTGCAACTTTTGCTCCTGCTTTTGAAAGTGCTAATGCTGTAGCAAGACCTATGCCGCTACTTGCTCCAGTTATGATTGCTACTTTATCTTTAATCATTAAAATTCACTTAGTTATTTTTAATTGCAACATTGTAAAAACGTTTACTTGAATTTTTTTTTCAAAAAATTAAATTTTAAAGAGATGATAGCAAGTTTATTAGAAGAAAAACTATAGAATTATTGTGAAACCTGAAAAGTGTGCTTACTGTGGAGATATGGCAGATATGCCTTTCCAATGTAATTATTGTAAGGACCCATTTTGTGCTGAACATCGACTTCCAGAAGAACATAGATGTGTAAAGTTAACTCAGATCAGAGCTCGTAGATTTGGGGAGAAAAAAGTAATTAGAGATGGAGGACTAAATAAACAAAATGTATTCAAACGAATGTTTCGAAGATTCAAAAATTAGATAAGAATCTAATAGGGACTTTTATCAGGAGATATTTTTGCACGTCTTCCTTGATAAATTAATGCTAAAGCAAGTGCAAACATCACTATTGCTGTTAATGGGAAATTTTGTGGTGCAGGTAATACAAACCAATAATAAATTCCAAATCCTATTGACACAGCAGCTTGTAACCAGAGTTTAATCCATTTCGGGGTTTTAGTAACTCGACTAATTACCTCTACTGTAAATATGCCAATTACTGGATAAATTGTATAAAAGAGGAAATCAACAACATCAACTCCTGTATGTGTCATAGACGAAAATAATTAGAGGTGTAATTTCTATCTAATCTTCCCAACGAACTTTAGTTGCTATATTTTTAGCAATTAATGCCTGAGCATTTTCATACGGTATTGTTGCAATATCTTCTGTTTTAAAAGGTCCATATTTTTCCAAATCAGCGCCTATAATTTCATCTACTTCTTTAAGAAATCTAATGACAACAGTTTTGGTTTTATGATTTTGAGAAATAGACTCAAGAAATTTTGATTTTCCGTTTATTGTTGCGGAGAGAATCATTTCAGTTCGTTCTCTTTGTTCCTCTTCTGCATCAAGGATAAATTTTTCTTCGTCTAAAAGATTTTTAAAATCTATATTATCTGATTTGGAAATTTTGTCAAGTCTAATATTAATTAAAAGTGATGTTAGTTCTGTAGCTGTATCAATTATGGTTTCTTTAATTTTACTTTCTACTCCATCAAATTCTTGTTTTTTCAAGTCACCAATAAAGTCGGAAAGATTTCTATAGAAATCAGGATTAATTTCTTGAATTGAATCACTTTCAGTTTCTCGTAGGACTATATGATGTAATTTGTTAAGATCGATTTCATTTGTTTCTGACATTTCTTACCTAATCCTTAAATCTCGGATGTATTTGTGTTTGATTGAAGCATAAAATTGCCCTATAAAGTTAGTCATGGAAAAGCAATACAAGTAACATATTCACCAGATGAAGTTTTTGCCAGAATTCAACATGAGGGAATTCAGTTTATAGATTTACAATTTACTGGTCTTACTGGTCGTTTTCATCATACTACAATCTCAGCAATCACATTTACACCTGAACAAATGAGAGATGGACTGCCAAAATTGGACGGTTCATCAATAATTGGTTTTGCTAATGTTGATGATTCAGATCTTATTTTAAAACCAGACCCTAATACTTTTGCCATTATTCCATGGATGACTGAAAATAAGACTGCAAGATTACTGTGTGATATCTATTGGGGTGGAGATAGGGGGAGATTATCTAGAGATCCTAGAGGAATATCACAAAAAGCGGAAGAATATGTAAAATCTCAAGGATTTGATTACAGTGCTTGGGGTCCGGAAGTAGAGTTTTTTGTTTTTGATAAAGTGCATTGGGATGTTTTAACTCCATACAAAGGTCAATCCTATTCAATTGAATCAAAAGAAGCTCCATGGAATAATGAAGGAACAGGATATCCTATGGGTCTTCAAGAGGGATACTATCCAAGTACTCCATCAGATACTCTGACTCCATTTAGAAATGAATGTGTAAACATATTGAATAATGATTTTGGCATATTATGTGATAATCATCACCATGAAGTTGCTACTGCAGGACAATGTGAAATTGATATCAAATACGACTATATGACAAATGCCGCAGATGCTGCTCAATCTTACAAATATGTAATAAAAAATGTAGCACAAAAATATGGAAAAGTTGCAACTATGATGCCAAAGCCTATTGC
>SCUP01000386.1 GCA_004297665.1 Nitrosarchaeum sp.
GATTTACCAATAGCTCCTCCAAATAATAAAATGAATGCAGGTACCAAGAGACCTTGTGCTGACATTGTTGTTGCCCAAGCTGTATCATGCATTAGTTCTCTAAATCCAAATGTTCCGGCAAATAAAAATATCAAAAGCATACCTGCAATCATCATAACATCACCAACTTTTGTCATGATGAAAGCTTTCATACCAGCATGAGTTGGTGAATAATAATCTAAAAGACCAAGAACAGTTCGTCCTTCAGTACCAACATGATCTTTCTTTTTATCACGATACCAAAAGCTGATCAATGCATAGGATGCAAGTCCTACACCTTCCCAACCAAAGAATACTTGTAACAAATTATCAGACAATACAATTAATTGCATTGAACCAATAAAGAACATCATCCAGAACCAAAATCTTGTTATTGATTTATCGCCTTTCATGTATCCTGTACTGTAAATCATAATTAGAAATGAAATCCATCCAACTACATTTGCCATAATTATTGAAAGTGGATCAGCTAGCACGCCTGCTTTCAAACCAATAGAATCAATCCAAGATATTTGATCATGAATTTCATGTGCTTCTAATGCCATTGG
Source organism: Nitrosarchaeum sp. (assembly GCA_004297665.1). Classification (GTDB taxonomy): domain Archaea; phylum Thermoproteota; class Nitrososphaeria; order Nitrososphaerales; family Nitrosopumilaceae; genus Nitrosarchaeum. The sequence continues at coordinate 588 of SCUP01000386.1, forward strand.
CAGTAAAGATGCTGCAGAAAGGGCACTCATCAGAGCAAATCCAACTGCTGCATAGCCAGTTGCGTGTTTTGATATTTTTCCAATTCCTGGGATTATCAATGCAGCAATAAATGGCAGTATCCAAACCAACCAAGCACTTGCTGCACCTATTTCAAATGGTAAACCTAACATTTCGGTTGCCATAAACTAAACTCCCAGTACCCCATTCATGTACGGAATTATTTGATTAAAGAATATGTCAGGATAAATTCCTAGAACTATTGTAAATCCTGCAAGTACCATCATTGGTGCAGTCATATACCAACTTCCTTCTTTAACATTCTCAAGGTGTTCTGGTAGTTTTCCAAAGAAGACACGTTTTAGCATCCAAAGAATGTAAGACATTGTTAGTGCAGTTGCAACAAGACCTAAACCAAATGTAACTGCTCTAACGGTAGAACCATCTTCAATAGCAGTTTCTAATGCTCCATAAAATAGAGTCCATTCTCCCATAAAGCCACTAGTTGGTGGCACTCCCATAATTGTCAATGCACCAATCACTGCACAAACAGCAGTTATTGGCATCTTACCGGCTAATCCACCTAGTTGAGAAATATTTCTAGTACCAACCTTAACAATTATAATTCCAGCCATCATGAAGAGGATGCCTTT
>SCUP01000312.1 GCA_004297665.1 Nitrosarchaeum sp.
AAGATGATTACTTTAACACTGTCATCTTTGTCTATGGCTTCAAAAGTTTTGATGAGTTCTTTTGCAACATCACTATTCATGGCATTGAGTTTGTCAGGTCTGTTTATTTTGACAGTACATATGCCATCAGAAGTGGATGTGGTAACTAGAGACATAATATTTTCCCAAGTTGTGCTGGACTTAAATGTTATCTATTTCCCGAGTACTTTGCCCCATTGAGCTAATGCAGATGCAGCTGCAACCCAAGTTCGGAGGTCACTGTAAACTGGAACATTATTTGCCTCAATCAATTTTGTCATTTTTTCAGTATATGGACCACCATTACCTCCAGCAAGAATTGGTTTCTGTTTTTTATTTGATAATTCAGCTAGATATTCAACTATTGTTTCTTCAAGTGGATCATCTTGGAAAACAAACCAGGGCATAGCAATGTCGATATTCTTTTCGTCAAGAAATTGCTGGATGACAAATCTGTAATCATCTGCATTTGCACCACCACCTACATCTGCTGGATTACCATTATGAATTGGAACAGTTGGTGGGAAACGTTCCTTCATTTTTTTGAGAAGTTCTGGTGACAACTTTCCAATAGTGAGACCTAATCTTTCTAATTGATCAATTCCACCAATCATTGGACCAGCACCATTACTCGTCATAGCAACACGATTTCCCTTTGCAGGAGGTTGCCATGCTAGTGCCTTTAAGACTCCAACTAGTTCCTGATAACTATCAACTGAAATAATTCCTGCTTGTTTGAATGCTCCCATGATGATGGCATTTGAACCACCAAGAGAACCTGTATGTGATGCAGCTTGTTTTGCACCTGCTTCAGTTCTTCCACTCTTCCAAATTATGATTGGTTTCTTTTTCTCTTTCATTACACGTTTGGCAGTATTGATGAATTTTCTACCATCACCAAATCCTTCAACGTATAATCCAACTACTTTGGTTTGAGGATCATTTGCAGCATACCATATCATATCTGCTTCATCTACATCAGAACGATTACCAAAACTAATCATCTTGGATAAGCCAAACACATCAGCACTTTCTAACATACTAATTCCCATGGTTCCACTTTGTGAGAAAAATGCAACATTTCCTAATTTTGAACGTACCATTCTTTCCTGTCCTTGGAATGCACAATCAAGACGATTTGCAGCATTAAACATTCCAATACAGTTAGGGCCAATTACACGAATTTTGTGTTTTAGAGATAATTCTTTTACTTCAGCTTCCATTGCAGCTCTGTCACCACCAAGTTCTTTTCCTCCACCTGAAACGATTACAACATTATGAATTCCTTTGTTTGCACAAGTATTCATAATTGGTCCACACTCTGCAAGATCAATACAAACAACAACCAAGTCAACCTTTTCGTTAATTGCATCTAATGATGGATAACATTTGATTCCAAGAATTGACTCTTGTTTAGGATTAATTGGATATACTTTACCTTTGTAATCTTGTTTTCCAAGTGCAACTAATACGGAATTACCAATCTTTCCAGGTGTTGCAGATGCCCCTACTAGTGCAACAGATTCTGGAGTAAAGAATGACTCCATTGATTCAATGTTGGGTTTAGCTTTTGAGATAGAATTTTTCTTTATTTTATCATTTAGAATAATTTTTGCATCAACTACAAAGTGAGATTTTGGGTAAACAACTACTGGATTAAAGTCAATGCTGTTGATATAATCTGCATTTTCCATACCTAGTTTTCCAATCTGAACTAACATTTTTGAAACCATGTTAAGATCGATTGGAGGACTGCCTCTGAATCCTTGGAGTAGTTTTGAGCCTTTGAGTTCATTTAGCATTGATTTTGCATCAGAGGTTGTAATTGGCAACATTCTAAATGCAACATCTTTCATAACTTCAGTCATAATGCCACCTAGTCCAACCATAATTACTGGACCAAATTGGGGATCATTTTGTACACCTACAATTAGTTCAACACCTTTTGGAACCATCTTTTCAAGAAGAATTCCTTTTACATCAACTCCTTTCTTTTTAGAAAGTCTACCATACATGTCTTTGAAGGTCTTTTTGACTTCATCGACATTATTGATACCAACTTTGACACCACCGACATCAGTTTTGTGTAAAATTTGTGGTGAAACTACTTTCATTACTAGTGGAAACCCTAATTTTTTTGCCTCTTTAGCTGCTTCCTCGGCAGACTTTACAAGTGCATAGCCTGGAACCTTAACGCCATAAGTTTTGAGAATGGATTTTGATAATTCTTCTGTGATAACTTTATGATCGGTTTGAATTGTTTCCTCAAAAACTTTTTTTACAGAGATCATGATTCGATCGATGAATCAAAAACTCTGTATATTAAACTTTGGTCAAAGATGAAATGAGAATTTGAAATTATTGTAAAAATTATTCATATTATTTTTGACAGTTGAAATATTTTCATCAATATCAGAACGAATTTTTTGAGGATCAATGTATGGTATTTGGTGTAACTTTTCCTGAGTCTTATCAAGCCAAAGATTAACCATTTCCGCATTTACTTCTAGATGAAATTGCAATCCAACTGCACTGGCAATTTGAAATGCTTGGTTTGGATAATTTTCAGAATGGACCAATCTAACTGCTTTTTCAGGCAAATCAAAAGTGTCACCATGCCAGTGAAATACAGTAAAAGGATTTGTAAAGCCAGAAAATAATTTGGAATTATTATCAATTCTCAAATCATGGTAAAACCCAATTTCTTTTTTTGGACCACGATACACTTTACCTCCAAAAGTTTTTGCAATCAATTGTGAGCCTAAACAAATTCCAAGTACAGGAATATTATCATCTACGGTTTTTTTAATTAGTTTTTGTTCTGCTTGCAAATAAGGCAGATCATCATTAGCGCTTTCAGGGGCACCCAGAACTACTAGAAGAGAGTAGTTTTTTTCCGGGAGTTTCTCGTATTTTGCATTAACTGAATGAATGACAAATCCATCATTGTTTAAAAGTTCACCTAGGTATCCAGGTCCTTCTATACTTGTATTTTGTATAACTAAAACTTCAGACACAAATAATTTTTAGCAAAAGTGATTAATATGTTAAAGCACTTATCACGCTGTGCTTGTAACAGAGCAAGAGATTCATGAGATAAGAAATTTTGTATTTCAACTAAATTTAATGACAGATAGTGTTGTTGTAGTAGAAGGAAAAAGAGACACATCTGCATTAAAGAAACTAGGATTTTCAGGACAAATAATTGAATTTCATAAATTTGGAGGAATTGTCAATTTTGCAGATTATGTTGCAAGATATGAAAAACTGATTATTCTTTTTGATGGAGACAGAAAAGGAAGATACCTGACAGGAAAAACAATTCAACTTTTACAGCGTAGAACAAAAATTGATCTTTCTTTTAAAAGAAAACTTACAGTGATAACTAAAGGAAAAGTAAGGTTTGTGGAACAACTAGTTTGTTACGAATCGTATCTAGTCTAAGTTTATGGCCAAATTCCTTTTTGGTTAAAGGCCTCTACAACTCGACCTACTGCCAAAGCCATAGTAGCTCGTCTCATGTCAATTTTGTGTTTATTGGCTAACGCATATGCATCTTTGAAACCTTTGGTGATATTACCTTCCATCTTTTTTGCAACTTCATCAAAAGTCCAATAGTAACCCATGTTATTTTGTACCCATTCCAAATATGAGATACAAACACCGCCAGAGTTTGCCAAGATATCCGGAATTACTAGGATTTTCTTTTGGTAAATTATAGGATCTGCTTCGGGTAATGTTGGACCATTTGCAGCTTCGGCAATTATTTTACATTTGAGATTCTTTGCAATCTTTGCATCAATTTGATTCTCCAATGCTCCTGGAACCAAAATATCACATTTTGTTGTCAACAATTCCTCAGTAGAAATTTTCTTGCTTCCAGGGAATCCAACGACTGAGCCTTTCTTTTCTTTAAATTCAATTAACTTACTAACTTTAGCTCCATTTGGAATCGATATAGAACCTTTAGAGTCACTTACAGCAATAACTTTGGCACCCATTTTTTCTAAATATTCACCAGTAAATGTAGATGCATTTCCAAATCCCTGCAAAACGACTTTGGCACCTTTTAAATTAAGTTTCAAAGCTTTTGCAGCTTCTCGTACACAATATGCCACACCTAATCCAGTGGCAACATTTCTTGCCAGAGAGCCACCCATGGAAATTGGTTTTCCAGTAATCACAGCAGGTGAGTAAACATTTCCATTTAGTTTGCTAAATGTATCCATGATCTGAGTCATTTCTCTTCCAGTGGTGTAAACATCTGGAGCTGGTATATCTTTGCCAGGTCCAATAATTTCAAATATTTTATAGGTAAATGCTCGGGTAAGTCTTTCCAATTCACCATCACTTAGTTTTTCGGTCTTTGGATTGACATAGATTCCTCCTTTACCGCCTCCTAATGGAATATCAACAATAGCACATTTCCATGTCATCCAAGAAGATAGTGCCATGACTTCACGTTCCATATATTCAACTCCACCTTCAGGGTTAAAGTATCGGATTCCACCTTTGTATGGACCTCTATCGTTATTGTGTTGACTTCTAAAACCGGTGAACATTCTAATTTGCCCATTATCCATTTTCACTGGAATTTTTACTCTCAAAACTTTGTTTGGTGTTGCTAGATATTCACGCAGACCTTTGTCCTTAATTCCAAGAACATCACATGCATCATTGACTTGTTTTGTTGCGTTTGCAAAAGGATCTAGTTTTACCAAGACGATCGATTTTGGAATATCATATTATATTAAGTTTAGTTCAAAATATTAGATCGCATATTATGTAGATACAAATTGATTAAAGATAGACCTTTTTTTGATTCATCTTTCGGTCTAGTTTATCAATTGCCATACCAAGTGCACCGATGTTAACTTCTAAAAATGTAGATAGATGAAATATTGCACCATACCTTTCACCAATTTTGAGGATCATGTTGTTTTTTTCCAGTACTTTCATGTGATGTTGAACAGCTTTGTAATCTAATTGGAGTTCCAGTGCCAATTGATGTGTATTGTATGATTGTTTAAGCAAGAGCATGATTATTCGTAATCTTGTAAAACCACCTCTTGTGCTGGTAAACAAATAGAATAGTAATTTACTAGTCTGTTTGTCTGGTTTTCTTTGTTCTGATTGAGATCTTAAAATTTCCTTGAATTCTAGGAGTTGGGCTCTGGTCATTTATTTTCCTTGTATGTTATGAGAAAAATTTGCTTAAAATACTATTTCCAGATCTTATCCACATCTAGTACAGATCAATGAAGGACAATTACCCTTAAATTGACTGAGGAAGAACTTGCCATATCATGATGGCATCACGTGGTTACGATATGACACCCACAATGTATTCACCTGACGGTAGAATTTACCAAGTAGAATACGCAATTGAGACAGTAAAGAGAGGAACATTGGCCATAGGAGTTTGCAGTAAAGAGGGAGTCATCATGGCAGTTGAGGAAAAACCACGTGCACTGCAGACTACAAATGTAACACAGAAAATTTTTCAAGTAGATTATCATATTGGAGTAGCAGCCGCAGGATACATTCCAGATGCTCGTGTTCAAGTAGATAACGCCAGATTTTTTTCGCAGGGAAATAAAATGACTTATGACGAATCAGTAGAAGTTGCAACTGTTGCCAAGCATTTAGCAGATCAATCTCACCAATTTACACAGTATTCAGGAGTACGCCCTAATGGAGTTGCTTTGATAATTGCAGGAGTTGATCAAAAGGGGGAATCAATCTATGTTACAGATCCTAGTGGAACTTATGTGCAGTATGCAGCAATTGCAATAGGTGCAGGTTCTGATGAGGTAAACACATTTTTGGAAAAACATTATAATTCCAAAATGAGCTTAAGTGATGCAGCATCGCTTGCTATTGCAGCAATTAATCTAAAAGCAGAACAAAAAGAAGGGTTGAATCACATTAAAATGGCCAAAGTCACTTCAGATAAAAAAATATTTGAAAAAGTATCAGAATCAGATTTACAAAATTATTCTAAAAATGCATCTAAATTTACAACATCGTAAGTTGAAATTTAGATTTGAAAACTATTCAAATTAGGCCATAAAGACGATAACTATGGGATTAGGAAGTTACTGGGGCGAAGTCATAGAAGTACTTCGTGAAATCATACCAGTTTATGACAAAGTAAATTCATACATCTCACTTGGCAAAGATGTAGAGCATAGAAATAGAGGAATATCAGGTAGAGTATTTCCAGGAAATAAAATCTTGGACGCAGGATCTGGTTTTGGAAACATGTCTAAAACTGCCTTAAAGTTATGTAATGGAAAAATTTCAATTACACTTTATGATCCTCTTGTACCAATGTTAAAAAACACAGGAGCTCATTTTGAAAAAACTCCAGATTTGATAAATGGTGTTTTTGAGCACATTCCATTTAAGGATGAAGAATTTGATGCTGTTTTATGCGGATATTCACTTAGAGATGCAATTAATTTGAGAATTGCAATTTCAGAGATTCACAGAGTATTAAAAAATAATGGAAGATTTGTGATCGTGGATTTAGGAAAACCAGATGAGGCAATAATTAGATTGGGAGTATCATTTTACCTCAAGTTTATTCTTCCAGTACTGGCATTAATTGCAGGGGGAAGACTAGGTTTGAAGTTTGGTACCCTTTATGGCACATACAAAAGATGGCCACAGAACAAAAAGTTGGAAAAATTATTACTGGAAAAATTTTCCAAAGTAGAGTTTGAAAAAGATCTTATGGGCGGAGCAATAATGGTTGCCGCATACAAATGAGCAAAGTACTGGTACTTGTAAACATCACTGGTTTAATCATAGGTATTTCTTATGGACTACACGGTCCAATACTACCAATATTTGCAAAAAACATAATCGGGGCATCATATTCTGAACTTGGCTTTATCGGACTAGCAAATTTTATTCCTTACATGTTCATCCCAATATTTGTAGGGATTCTTCTTGACAAATTCAATAACGGATACCTACTAGCAATAGGTACAGCAATTAATTCAACATCAATCTATCTTCTTTCAGTAGCACAATCTGTTCCAGAGATAATGGGGTTCAGAATAATGACTGGAATAGCTCATGCATTTTTCTGGCCACCATGTCAAGCAATTATTTCCAATGAAAGCAATGAACAAACTAGAGTTAGAAACATCTCATGGTTTACAATGTTTTTTGTGATGGGATTTATGATCGGTCCATTATTAGGGACAGTGTTTCTTGAAGGGCTAGATATTACATACAGAATTCTATTTCAAATAACTTCGTTTATTTTGGCTAGTACCATAATTTTCGCTCTTTTGATTTCTAGAAGAGGTATTACAAATCATCATGAACGATTTTCACTTTTGTCAATTAAAGAGATGAGAAAATTTCCAGAGGTAATAATATTGTTGATTTTTTGCACTTCATCTTTTGGGATAATTCTATCAATTTATCCCGCGTTCCTAAATGATAGTGGAATGTCAGATACAGATATTTTGTTACTGTACTTTGCTTTTGGAATTTCAAGGGTGATATCACTTGCATTGGCAAGTAAATTCTCAAGAAAGACAAGTCAGACGTTGATTGCAGCTACCATAGCCATTTCAATTGGACTAGCAATTTCGGCTGTTTCGGATTCAATTATCATGTTTGCAGTAGCATTGGTGTTTATGGGATTTGGATTTAGTATATTTTTCCCCTTGACTCTAGAAATAATTTTGAGCAGAACAAATAAAGCAATATCAGGAAAAATAATAGGGGCTTATGAGACAGTTTTTGGTATTGGTTGGGCAATAGGACCCACTCTTGGAGGACCTATAGCACAATCGTTTGGCAATCAATCACCTTATCTTGTATTTTTTATCATAGGAATTGCAGTTACAGTTCTAGCCATATTATGCAGAAAAAAATTAGAGCCAAAAAGAATACAAAATGTATGATTCAAAAATATTCAATTTTAAAATGCGTGAAATATAGATAGGCAAGAAATTACATGATCATTCTTTTAAGCTGGTTAAAATTTTCTAATAGTTGATGCTGGTGCGTGTAGCAATTTTAGTGCTAATTGTGTTTGTAGGTATTATTCCAGTAAGTGCTGAAGAAATAGAGATTCCAGAATGGGTAAAAACAACCCTAGTAATGTGGTCAGAAGGAGAAATATCGGATCAGGAATTTGTTACTGCCATAGACTATCTAAAGGACAAAGGCATTGTAAAGTTATCATCTGTTAATGATGAAGAAGTTCAAAGGCAAATCGAATACCTTAAGGCAAAAAATGAAGTAATAAAAAAAGAAGTAGAAGATCTTCGTGAGATAAATGAAGAATATAGAATTGAATTAAAAAGTCAAGAGATCAATAAAGGAAGCACACCAACATCAATGTCACGACTATTAAGTGAATATGAAGCCCTTCAAAAAGAAGTAAAAATACTAAGAGAGACCAACAAACAGTTTGCAAATCAAATCAGTTCATGGATGAACAGTGACCAAATGGCAAACAATAAAGTTTCTGGAAATATATACGATGAAAACAAAATAGTTCAAATTGAATCACATTATGTAAAAAAATTAAATGAGCTAAAACAAGAAGCTCAAGATTATAAAAACAAAATTGAAGAATTACAAAATGAGTCGTTATCATATGAGAGAGATATTCAATTATTAAAAATAGAAAATGAAAATAAAAATGATGCATTAAACTCACTCAGAAGTGAAAATCAAGCAAAGAAAGATGATGTTGAACAATTAATTCAAGGAAACGAATCTTATGACAATCTAATTGCAGCCATTCGTACAGAAAATTCGGAGCAGAAAAAGAAACTGGCAGAATATGAAAACGCAATAAAAATATTTGATTCTGATTTTGGTATTTTAAACAAAAAACAATTAGATATGAAAGAGGAAATTTCATCACTTAAACAAGAAAATTCAAAATATCAAAATATAATAAATAATATGGAAGGATTGAACCAAGAACAGAAAAATACGCTAGTTGCAAGCACAAAAGAACTAGAGGAGACAAATAGAAATCTCAGTACGCTAACGCAAAAAATTCAAAATTATGAAAGTTCCATTCTCTCTTTAGAAGCAAAAAATAAGGAATACCAAGATAAAATCACACAAACTGAGGTTGAAAAGTTAGGATATAAGGAACGAATAAACCAGCTTGAAGCAGAAAATTCAGAACAACGAAAAAGCCTTGTCAATCTAACAAAGGAGTTTCATGAATCAGATGAAATTACAACATCTGTGAATTCAGAATTAAACACCTACAAAAATATCATAAAGACATTAGAAAATGAAAATAAACAATACAAATCAAAAATTACAGAATTGGAAGATATGAATCATGAAAAAGACTTGTCAATGATTTCATTAAATAAAGATCATAGTGTGCTAAATGATTTGGTGAAAGATCTAAATTCCAAAATCAGCACATATGAAAATACCATCAAAGTTTTAGAAAATGAAAATAAAAATGAACAAATCTCAGCTACAGATGCACAAATGCAAATTGAGGAATTAGATAAAAACTCAGGCATACTGAAATCTAAGATCATAGATTATGAAAATCAAATAAAGAAGTTACAAGATGAAAATAAAGATAGTAAAAACTCACTCAAATCAGTTACCGATGAAATGAGTGAAAATTATAACCTCATCGAAGAGTTAAATCAAGAAAAAGAAGATTATGAAAAAAGACTTGAAGTGTTAAAGAAAGAAAATAAAATTCTTAGCAACCAAGTTCAACTAATAGAAAATCAAAGTACAGATAAAGAATCAAATCTAACTAAAATTTCATTAGAAAATATAAAGTTAAAAAAACAAATTGATTCACTCCAATTAGAGATAAAACAAAAATACCAAGAAATTAATTCCTTAAAAAATACACAATTGGAAAAAGAATCTGTTAAAACATATGTAATTCAGCCTCCAGAATTACCTATATTACAAAATGATGACCATCAAGAGAAACTAGATGAAATAAAGAAACTGAGCGACAAATACTTGGTAGAAGTGAATTATCTCAAGGCAAAGAACATGGTTATTGATGAGGAAATCGATACACTGAGGGCAGAAAATGAAGAATATAGAATATTGATCAATTTACTAAAGAAAGGAGAAAAATCACAGACAGGAATTGCAAGTGCAAATCAGGACAATACTAGTTCTAATCAAGGAGGTGTTATTGTGTACAAAACAGTAGATGAAGTAAAACAAATTCCTAAGGACTGGATTAATAAAATTGATTCAACTAAAAAATATTCAATTTATGTTGAACCAATACCAAAAGGATCGTCAGATGTAGGTAGTGAAGTAAACAATGCCATAAAATTCTGGAAAGAGACTGCAGGTGTTAATTTTAATGTAGTAAATGCACCAAATACAGATACTGTAATTATTAGCTGGAAGAAAACACTCCCAAATAACTATGATGGATACACAACAAACCAAAAACAAGTAGATGTAGCACTTGGAAGCTATGGGTGTGACAAGAATTGGAGAGCATATGATTCAAAATCAATTAGAGATATTTTAATTCATGAGCTAGGACACGTCTTGAGTCTTGGACACGCTATGGATAAAAATAATATAATGTATCCAATGATTTATAGTGCAAAGTTTGCACCTGTTGATACAACAATTACCATAGATGCAAAAGATTCTGCTTTTATCAAAACATGTTCTTTTAGTGCTGATCCTTCCTACAAATATGCAGTAAAGGCACAGGATACAACCAAAAAGTTTGACTTATTTTTTGTTCCATCAGAAGCAGAAAAACAAATGTTTGATGCAGGCAAGAAATTTGACTATTATTCAGACATCAATTGTATTGGATTAGGTAAATCAGTACAAAGTGGAACATGCAAAAACGTAGTAGACACTGGAGGATTATTAATAATAAATTCTGAAAATAATGAAAAGATCACCGTAACTATACACGTCGAAGAGAAATAGCCTCAAACATTACGTTTAATTTCAAATAAAGTCATTTTATGCTATGTTGGATTATTCATTGAACATATTAGGCAGTGAATGGATAATCATAATTTTTGTTGCATTGATATTGATTTTAGGAACTAATCAGCTTCCTAGTGCTGCAAAGAAACTAGGAAAAGCAGTAAATGAATTTAACAAAGCAAAAAACGAGGTTCAGAATCAAATGAAAGGCATTTCAAATACTGATCTGAACATATCTGGACCTTTAGAAACTGAGAGGCAAAAACTAGAGACGATTGCAAAGTCACTTGGAGTGAATGTTGCAGAAAAATCAGATGACGAGCTTCGAAAGATAATTTCTGGAAAGATGGGACAAAAAAATACAGACAAATCAGAAAACAAGGTATAGAAATTATTTAGATTTTTTTATTCGGTAGAGATTTTTATCTAGTCGTTTTTTGGCAAATTTATAATAGTCAGGTACAATTTCAAATCCTAGATATTTTCTATTCATAGATTTACTTACTACAGCTACTTGTCCAGATCCTAGAAAAGGATCTAAAACGATATCTTGTTTTTCACTAGAATAGTGCAATAATTTTTCAATTAATTCAGCAGGAAGTTTTGTAGGAGTTTTTTCATCGCCAGTCCAATATTCGCGTTTAATTTCCCAGACATCCTCTTTATCTTTATAATGTAAGCTACGTCCTTCATTTGTTTTAGAATTTTTTTCAAATCTGGAAAATGGAAAAAATTTTCTTTGTTTATCATTTTTACAAACATAAAGACAGTGATAATGAGAAGTGACAAATTTCTTTTTTGTTACAACGCCAAATTGGTATTTCCAGATTATGTGATTTACGGTAGTAAATCCAACATCATCTAACGCTTTTAGAATATCTTTGAGGTTATTCCAGCCTGAAAAAACATACATGCTTCCAGAATCTTTTAGAATACGAAATGCCTCTTTCATCCAATCAAATGTGAAATCATAGTAATCTGCAGCTTTGATTTCATTGTATCCTTGCATTACCCTAGAAGAAATTCTATTATAATTGGCCTTTGTAGCCTTGAAATTAATAGCAAAAGGCGGATCAGTAATGATTAAATCAATTTTATTTTGTGGGATTAATCTCATGCCCTCAACACAATTCATATTGTAAATTTTGTTAATTTCGATTTTTTTCATTTTTAAAATCAAGACTGTTTCCTCGTTTAATAATGTCGTGGAACAGTGTTTTTTGCTAAAATTAACAGTCAACCAATAAATCCTGAATATGTTCAATCAAGTAGATCTTAATTGAAATTTTCATGTCCAAAATGCAAAGCTAAGTTAGAAATACAAAAAACATTCAACAAAAAGATACACATATCATGTGATAATTGCGATATCGAAGATTTACTTGAATTTTCAAACAATATTGATGAGGTATTCCTGGAATTTCTTTCAAGATTTGATGAGGGGTTTGTTACAAAAAAAGGAGTTTCAAAAGGCCTAAAAGATGAAGGGATCATCAGAGATGAAAAAGAAATCAAAGAGATGATTGGAAAAAACAATCCAGATAAAATTACAGAATCAATTCTTTTCTCAAAAAAAGATTATATTTCACAATACAAAGTTCTAAAAAATCCCGAGCCTAAAATGGGCAATAATGTGGAAGATTCAGGACTTGATGAATCAATAAGTAATTACTTGAAAGACATTGGAATTGGACAATTTTACAAATTTCAAGAAGAAGCAATTGAAGAGATATCATTTGGAGAAAATGTAATAATTGAAGCACCTACAGCGTCGGGCAAGACAGAGGCATTTTTGATTCCAGTGATTCAAAAAATCAAAAAAGAATCAAATGATGCCAAAGGTGTCTTTGCAGTATTTGTTTATCCAACCAAAGCTCTTTCACGGGATCAACATCCAAAAATTCTAAAGTTTGCAGAAAAAATAGGAATAGATGCACAAGTCTTTGACGGAGATACAAGTCAGATAGAGCGAAGAGAAATTTTAGAGAATCCTCCACGAATACTGATTACAAATTTTGATGTTTTACATTACCATCTTTGGCACCAAACAAAATTTGCATCATTGCTTTCAACGATAAAAGTTCTAGTTGTAGATGAGGCACATGTGTATTCAGGAATTTTTGGGTCTAATGTTCATTATATTATAAAAAGACTGAAACGAATTTGTAGTAATAAAATACAGTTTGTTGCAGCATCTGCAACTCTGGAAGACGCTAGAAACTTTTGTGAGCAATTATTTGGAGTAAAGATGAAGATCATTTACGGTTCTGGCAAAAAAGGACAAACAGATTTTGTAATGTTATTTCCATCACTTAGAACTCAACGTGCATTGATGGTTGATTTGACAAAGAAAATGACTGAAAAAAATCACAAAACAATGGTATTCAA
>SCUP01000387.1 GCA_004297665.1 Nitrosarchaeum sp.
GGCAAACGTCTTTGATATCACTTGCACTATAGCCATCAAATAATTTTGCAAGTTCTGTTATGTTAACTCGAATATCTTTTTTTAATGGAGCAGTGTATTGCTCAAATAATTTTTCTCTTGCTTCTTGAGTTGGAAGTGAAACATAAATTCTTTTTTGGAATCTTCTAAGAAAAGGCCAATCAAGACTCCAAGGTTTGTTAGTAGCACCAATAACATAAAGCATCAAATCTTTACCTTTGCCATTAACACCGTCCATTTCTGTCAAGAACTGATTTTTTGTTCTAACTTCTCCTCCAACTTCACTATTTCTAGAGCCTAAAAGAGAATCAACTTCATCTACAAAAAGAATAACAGGTTTTCCTTCTTTTTCAGCATATTTTCTTGCCATAGCAAATAATTTTGAAACATTTTTTTCAGCCTCGCCTAACCATTTACTCATCATGGATGCAGCGTCTACATTAATGAAATATCCATCCATTTCGTTTGCAGTTGCAGCTGCCAACATGGTTTTTCCAGTTCCTGGTGGACCATAAAGCAGCATTCCTTTTGGCCAGCCCAAAGGAAACAGATCAGGTCTTTTGGTAGGATAAACTATTGATTCTCGTAATGCATTTTTTGCATCATCTAACCCAATTACTTCACTCCAACTAATATTGGGTTTTTCTTTCATTACAAGATCTTCAAAATCATTTTCATCAGTTTGTCTTTGTACAGAAGCTTGTTGTTCTTTAGGGGAAGCATTTGGGTCCACGGCAGGCTCTACTCCACGGGATTCTTGAAGTGCAGTTATTCTATTATGATAAGAATTGCATCGGTCTTTGTAAATAGGATTAAGTTTGCTTGTTGGATAAAGTTGTAATAATTTTACAAGTGAATCAATTGCACGCTGATAATGCGTAATTGCCATACCTCGTGCGCCTTGAGAATCAAACTTGATTGCTTCTGAAGCATACTTGCTTGCATTATTTTCTAATTCTTGTGGTGCTAGGCTCATCTATATCACTTGTACAGTATTTCCTTGAGAATTTTGTTGGTATTCAGAGGGGTTAATCGCTGTAGTAAATTTGGTTAAATTAATTGAACTAGTTTTAGATTCATCCTCAGCAGATTCA
>SCUP01000313.1 GCA_004297665.1 Nitrosarchaeum sp.
TAGCTTGTAATGTTTTCCAAGCTTCTTGAAAATAATACTACCTTTTCTCCTTCAATGTGTAATTGAACTCTTTCTCCATCTAGTTTGTATTCTGCAGCAAAATTATTTCCTAGTTTTTCAACTGCTTCTTCTTCGCTTTTTACTCTGTCTGCCAGCATTGGTCGTATGGGATTAAATAAATTAATTTCAAATTCTTCTACTCCTTTCAATCCTTTGCTTGCAATGGTATGTGCAACCTTTCCTAGATCACTTGATACATTGTATGCATGTTCCAAAACCTTTCTGTTTTCTTTATTGTTTGTAAACGCAATGGCAAGTGCATCCATTACTGTATTTTCTGCAATGCCTAATCGTAATGTTCCAAGTAAAATCTTTAGGATAAATTTAGCTTCAACTGGACTTGCATCGTTGAGTAGTCCTGAAATGTATTTCATCTTTCTGTCCTGAGTCTTTGAGCCTTCTAATTTTGCAATTGTAAACAAATTCTCATAGACTCGCTCTACTGTAATATCTTGAACCATAAACGTGGTCTGTTCCTTTTGCTCTAAAATTTTGGATGCAGCATGTCCCAAGTCTCCACTTTTTCTGTATTCATCTTCAATTTTCTTTTCAGCATTGTCCGACCCTGCTGATTTTGCTATTGCTCTTATTGCTAGCTTTTCTGCTACTCCCAATTCAACTCCCTCAAAATCTGGTCTTAATTTTCCTTGTAAAAGATAAACAATCCTTGAAATTACATCTTGTGGGGTCTTTTCAAATAATTCTACAAGATGCTGCGTTAGCTCTAATCTCTTTGTAGTTGATTCCATTTTACTAAATGCATTAGCTAGAATAGAAAACTCCACTCTAGTTCTATTGTATTATCCTGAATAAAAGTCTGAATCTAGATGTATCTGAAAATAGTTGGCTTGTCTGATTTTGAAAGTTTTGATACCATAGCAAAATTATACAATGGATATGATTTTTTGTACTGTTTCATAAAACTCCAAGCTACATCATGAGTCTTAAATTCAGTGCGGATATCGCTTATCTCGCTTTTTCTTCCATACACATCAAAGATTACTACTGAATAGCTCTTTGGGCGATTATGTGGCCTTGCCTTTAACAACCATGACAGTGCAAACAAAAAGACTGCACCTAAAATTATTGTCTCCCCAGCATATCTAAAAAATGTCATAAATGTTGCTGGTATGGTTTGTCCAAATAATACCACCATAAAATTTGAAAATGAAATTACTGCAATGGCTGTAAATATGTATGTCTTCCAATCAAAAACCTTCAAGATTCGCTGCAAGGGTGATTTTGGTATGTTGTAATTTCTTTTAACTATTTCTCAATTTTGTTCTGTTTTCTCAATCTGGATCTTCGTAATTTTCTTTCTTTTGTGACTTTGCAGCAGATTCATCTATTGGCTTCATCTTGGCTTCTAGTATTTCTATTCTAGCTCTGTATCCTTCAGCATATTCTAATTCTGATGGAACAAGTGTAGCTGGGTGAATAAATCCCTGACTTCTCATTGCAAGTGCTTTTTTTGTTGCGATCTCTCGTATGTAATCCCAATCTGGAGTTGAAAATCCATCAAATGGACCTGTCAGTTTTCCATCATGCATGCTAAATACAAGTGCCTCTACAATTGGGATGCAAAAGTTGATCGATGCTGCAGAGTTTAGTTTTACTGGCATTAGTGGCATGTTGTGACTTCCTCTTGTGTTTCCTGCAACATAGTGTGGATTGTTAAATACACTACCTACTTCTTCTGTTGCTGGAAAATTCTTTTGTGTTCTGATTAAGCATATTGGATCATCTTTTCCTACATATGTTCCTGCAATGTTGTGCAGCCTATCTGTTGATGCTGCAAGAATTGGTTCTCCTTGTTTTGTTGTAACTGTTGCAACTACATATCTTCCTGGATACATTAAAGCTGCTTCAATTGTTGGCTTGTCTTCCCACAATGAAAGTTTTGCAATTTTACCTTCTTCTACATCCATGACATTAATTATCACTCCACTTGCAAGTGATTTATTTACAATTAGTCCTGTGTTGCTTAAACTATCTACAAACATTCTATAAATTGGATAATTAAATGCCCCTGGTTCTGTTTTGTCTGCAGCAAAAACTGTGAATGCCTCATTTGGTCTTTCTTCAAATTCCATCTCTGCAACACCGGGTCCCATTCCTTTTACATTTCCTGAAAAAGAATCTTTTAGAAGATCTTGACCTGCTCCGTAAAGCCCTTCTTGTTTTGCAACTTGTGTTCCTGCCATAAATGCATCCCATGCTAATTTGTGAATTTTATCATTGTCCATTCCATGTGTATGTGACATGACAATGTGGACATCATCTCCACAATATCCAATATAATGATCAATCAATAAATTCCCAGAACTTTTGACAGTCTTTCTAACTGCTTCTATTAGTGCATCACTGGGTCTCGTATGTCCACCAATTCCACCTACATCTGCTTTAATTACTGAGACTGTAATTTTCATGACTTCTCTGTTTTTCCCTTTGATTTATGTGTAATTTTTCAAATTTTTTTGATCTAAAAATTCTTGAAAAAATTATAGATTTTTTTCAAAAATTCATAACAGTAATAAATCCCCTCGAATACCGATTCGATATGGCAGTTAAACCCCACCTAAACATGATTGTTACAGGTCATATTGATAATGGAAAATCAACAACTATGGGTCATTTCTTAATGGATCTTGGTGTTGTAGATGAGAGAACTATTGCAGCACATGGAGCCGAATCCGAGAAGACCGGAAAAGGTGATACTTTCAAGTACGCGTGGGTTATGGATAATATTAAAGATGAAAGAGAGAGAGGTATTACAATTGATCTTGCTTTCCAAAAGTTTGAAACCCCAAAATACTTCTTTACATTAATTGATGCCCCTGGTCATAGAGACTTTATCAAAAACATGATTACTGGTGCATCTGAAGCAGATGCAGCTATTTTGGTACTTTCAGCAAAAGAAGGTGAAACTGACACTGCAACTGCTGCAGGCGGTCAAGCAAGAGAACATGCATTTTTGCTAAAAACACTCGGTGTTGGCCAACTTATTGTTGCAATTAACAAAATGGATGCAGTTGACTATAAAGAAGCAGCATTCAAAGCAGCAAAAGAAAAAGGCGAAAAACTAGTAAGATCTGTAGGTTACAAATTAGAAAATGTACCATTCATTCCAGTTTCTGGATGGAAAGGTGATAACTTGGTTAAAAAATCAGATGCCATGGCATGGTATACTGGAAAGACACTACTCCAAGCATTTGATGACTTTACAGTCCCTGAAAAACCAATTGGTAAACCATTACGTGTTCCAATTCAAGATGTTTACACCATTACTGGTGTAGGTACTGTACCTGTAGGTAGAGTTGAAACCGGAGTCATGAAAGCAGGACAAAAAATCATTGTAATGCCATCTGGTGCTTTAGGCGAAATCAAATCAATTGAAACTCACCACACAGAAATGCCAACTGCAGAAGCAGGTGATAACATTGGATTCAACCTTAGAGGTATTGAAAAGAAAGATATCAAAAGAGGAGATGTACTTGGAACTCCAGACGCACCACCAAAGGTTGCAAAAGAATTCAAAGCACAAATCATAGTTATTCATCATCCAACAGCTATTGCACCTGGTTATACTCCAGTCATGCACTGTCACACTGCACAAGTTGCAGCAACTGTAACTGAATTTCTCCAAAAGATCAATCCAGCTACTGGTGCAGTTGAAGAAGAGAATCCAAAGTTCCTCAAAGTTGGCGATGCAGCAATTGTTAAAATCAGACCTGTAAGACCAACTTGTGTAGAAACTTTCCAAGAATTTCCTGAAATGGGTAGATTTGCACTCAGAGATATGGGTGCAACTATTGCAGCAGGAATCATTAAGGAAATTACTGAAGAGTTCAAACCATAGGTTGAGTTGACATGACTCAAACTGCTCGTGTCAAACTAACTAGCACCAGTCTTCCTAAACTTGATGGTGTATGTGGTGAGATTATGGGCATTGGTAAAAAAACTGGTGTTAAAGTTAAAGGGCCAACTCCATTACCTGTTAAGAAACTACATGTTGCAACAAGAAAATCACCATGTGGTAACGGAACTGAAACATATGAAAAATGGGAGATGAAGATGCATCGAAGAATTATTAACATTAGTGCAGACGACAAAGCAATCAGACAATTAATGAGACTAAAGATTCCAGATGATGTTTACATTGAATTATCCCTAACATAATCTGGTATCCTTAAATTATAGAAATTTTGATGATAGATATGGCTGAAGAAAACCTTGAAAGCGTTCAAGAAACTACTGAAACATTTGATGTAATTTACTCTTGTTTGAGATGTGGAACCAATGTTTCAAACACTGAACTATCTAGATTACCTGAAATCAAATGTATCTGTGGATTCAGAGTATTTACAAAAACAAGACCTCCTGTAGTTAAAACAGTCAAAGCAATCTAAGTTACCTGTCTTTTTTGTAGCTGTGTTCTCTTTGCAAATGTGTTCTCATATCTTCCATATTTGAAAAATATTTCTTACATTCTTTACAGTCATACTG
>SCUP01000314.1 GCA_004297665.1 Nitrosarchaeum sp.
TTGAAAACACTCACTGCAATAGACAGGTCTGTTGAATTTTGGTTCAAATGGTATTTGACATTCGTCTCCGCAATCGCCACATGTTACAGTATGCATTTCTGGTTTTCTTTCATCTCGGGAATTTCTGTAAGATCGTAAAGGCTCATCATCTCTAAAATTTCTGCTTGAAGTTTGCTTAGATTTTGAATGTCTGTCAAATTTTTTGTCAGAGTATTTTGCTTTGTATAGATCCATTTTTCTTATACATATTCAACACTATTGATTATAGATAGTTAGAGCTTGAATTTGTGCCTAAATTAAAAATTTGTAAATTAAACTAGGGATTTATCCATTTCAGTTCCCATTATTTCCTGAACTTTAAGAAAATAGAGTTTTGTAGAATATGGCATATCGTCTAAATTATTATCAACTACCATCATAAAGTAACGAACAGCTCGTTTTGAGATATCAAGATTGAATTTCATAGTAAGAATAGGATCTTGTTTAACTTTGATCTTGTCTTGCAGCCATGGTGGAGCCATGTCAATTGTTTCTTTGATAATTTTATCATACCAATAGGAAAGGTTTTCAGGGTGTAAACCCTCTTTTAGGTTTGAAACATCCGTATCAAGTTTTTTCATCATATTGTTTATGATTGCCATAAGGCTCAATCCAAAAATATTGTTTTATTACGATTACTCAAACATAGACAATCTTCTAGTCAATTGATGATAAGTTACCTTCTACGTCTATTTCTAAATTTTTTATTCTAGTAGTAGAAATTCTATTACCGTCTTGTGCCAGAGTCATTGGAACTATCACTATTTTAACTGGAGACAGATTTTTTTCTGCACGAAGTTGATTTAAAATTTCTCCCTGATTACCAGTCTCATCACTTACAATCAGAGCCTGCACATTTTCTTCTAAAACAGCAGGACCAAAATCATTGTCTAGTTTACTAATTTGAAAGGCGCGGTTTGGGAAATTTGTTTTAATCGTATTCATTAATGCTGCAAATCTTTTGTCATAATTATTCAGAGTTTTTTTTCCTCTTTTTTCTGCTAATTCATCACTTGTTAGTCCAATGATTACTTTTGATGAAAGTGAAAATGCTTTTGAAAGTAATGTAAGATGACCTTTGTGAATAATATCAAAAGTTCCTCCCATTGCAACAAGAACAAATTCAGACATACTATCAGATAGAAAGATATGAAGATAAATCTACTATTTTACGACTACTAGCACTACAGGTCCGGGATTAGCTATTGGAATATTATTTCTATCCCAAACAAACGTTTCAATAAAAAACAAGCCATCATGTTCAGGAATCCAGTCTACGTATTGAGATTGAATACCAGCTCCAATATAACGTCCATCATATTTTCCTATAAATTCTACAAATGGAGTTGTACCAGATTGTTTAATTTGAACATAGTAACTATATGGGGTTTCATTAGATGTTTGATCTGCTGAAAATTGAATCCAAGCTTTGCTCTGGATTTTTACTGTTGAACCTACGTTAATTTCTGAAAGTGATTTTCCTTGAGAATCAAGTACAGACACATCAGATATGGTAACTAGTCTTGTCGTTATTTCTGATTCAGGAATTTTTACATCAACAAAATCAGAATAAAACACATCGGATTCAGAAAATAAAAGAAATCCCACAGGAAATCCCACGTAACTTGTTTGAATTTTTTCATTGAAACTAAAATTTATTATTTCATTTGATTTAACAGCACCAATTGGTATGGTAGATACTCCTACTATTCTAGGAGGATCAAAATTATCGTAGAAAGCAAGATAGACATTAGTATTATTTATTGGAGCAGCACCATTTTTTAAGACTCCTGAAAAGTGAAGAGTGTCATCTAAGACAATATCACCTAGTTCTACAGATAGTTGTTTTGATTTTGAAGGAGATGAATTGAATCCTTCAAGAGAAACAGACACTTGAGTTATGTCCGGATTTGAAGAACTTGATCTGATCATATAAGGAGATTTTCCAAGAGGAGGGATAACTTCCAAGATAGTTCCACCTTCAATAATTTCTAGAGGTTCATCACTAGTATCATCATAAAAATTTACATGCACACGTACATCTGCAATTGAAGTAAGATTACTGGTATTTTCAACTGCACCTACAACCACAGTGTATCCTTCATCATCTTTGTAAACAAATGGAGAATCGCTTGTAAGAACTACAGATAAAGTAGGTGGGTTATCATAATACTCTGCAGAGAATCCAGAGGAAATTGGAAATAGAATCAAAATCAAAAATATACTAAGAATAATTTTCTTCATACAAATTTTATCGATTAGAGACTAATTTTATGCAACATATGATATAGTGAACAAGAAAGGTAACAACGTTTAACCCAGTTAGCACTAGATGATCAATAATAAAAAGAAGTTAAAAAAATGTAAATTTTATCGTCTTTTCTTCATTGCTGTTATTGCCAACCAGTAAACTAAACCTGGTGCCAATCCAACAATGAGTGGAATCCATACCGGCCATGCATCAGCTGCGCTTGTCATAGATTAAAACCGAAACTTATCCTATTTAAATCCATCCAGATATCTGAAATTCAGAATTGATCTGAGTAAATGTAAGTGGACTGGACGGGATTTGAACCCATGACCCCCCGCGTGCAAGGCGGGTATACTACCAGGCTATACTACCAGCCCACATCAAGAAGAAATAATCTGTGGATTTTAATTGTTGTCTTCTTGGCAAGAATTTTATTTGTATAAAAAAAATATCATTTATGGTACTCCTAGAATCACAAATTAAATTAAAAACAGGAGATATCGCACCAGATTTTCAGCTCTTAGGTGTTGATGACAAAAAACACACACTAAATGACTTTACTAGTTATCAAGGAATTCTAGTTATTTTCATTTGTAATCACTGTCCATATGTTAAGGCAAAAGCAGAAGCTTTCAATGAGTTGTATGAAAAATTTGGTGATAAAATAGCAATAATAGGAATTAACAGTAATGACTCTAAAGATTACCCAGAAGATAGTTTTGAAAATATGAAAAAAACAGCAAAAGAGAAGGGATTCAAATTTAATTATTTAGTTGATGAAACTCAAGAAATTGCAAAAAAATACGGTGCAATATGTACACCGGATCCTTTCTTGTTTAACAACAAAAAACAACTAGTATTTCACGGCAGAATTGACAATGCTATGAAACCAGATGATACAGCTACAGAAAAGACAATGATTAACAACATAAAGAAATTACTGTCTGGAGAAAAAATTGAAAAAGATTTTGACCCATCAATTGGGTGCTCAATCAAGTGGAAAGAAAATTAAACTTAAATGAGTCCTGTCAAGAGGATTTAGCTGTGGGCTCGTAGCTCAGCTTGGCTGGAGCGTTCGACTGATAATCGAAAGGTCATGTGTTCGAATCACATCGGGCCCATTTTCATTACTTTGAACTTTCAGAGACAGTTTCAGACCATTGAAGAACATCTTCAAATTTTTCAGATAGCAAATCTGAATTAATTTTTGTCTTTTTTCCGACTTTTCCGCATAATGCTAAACGTATTCGTTTTCCCAGTTTTTCCTTAATTGAGTTTATAGATTCTGCAAAAAAGTTGAGTCCTTCTTCAGTATTTGAAAAAACTAGGATAATCATTGTGTCTGATTTTTGTTTCCAAATTTTTCCCATTAGTTTTTGCAAATCAAGATCAAATAAGACATTGATTGCAGATGACATATCACCAAGATGGAAAACTTGCCATCCACTAGAATGTAAAGATGCAGAAGCTGCTTCAGATAACAAGGCACTTTGAGCATCAGCTGAAATCACAATGATATTCTTTTTTGGGTTTGAATCTATTGTTATTTGATTAAAAATTTGAAGCGATTTAGATATGATATTTTGTAATAATTTTTCCTCAGAATTTCCAATTTTACCATCATCGTATAGTCTTTGAATTGAATCAATTGAGGGAATTATAACTTCAGTAACAAGTTTGTGCACTGTTGCCCCAGAATTAAGACAATTTTTGATCAGGGAATAAACTAGAGTTTCATTTCCTTTTACCAGATTCTCAAAATATTGCGGTGCAACTTTAAAGTAATCATCTGGAAAAGAATATGCTTCTTGTCCTGGTTCTAAAAACCATAATGTGATATTTCCGATATTTTTTTGTCTGAGAAATCCTTCTGCAGCAAATACTTTGAGATATTTTGTCATGGTTGTTCTATTTACTCCAAGTTTTTCAGAGATTTCAACTCCGGACATTCCTGTTTTGGAGTCTTCAAGTACATCAATCAGTTTCTGCCTTATTTCTGTAGATTGATATCCCCTACCCATATTGCTCCAGAGTTGAGGTATTGTATAAAGACTAATTTCCATAGAGAGGCAAAAAGATGATTCTGTTATTTTTGACGGTTATCAGATTTATCATAATTTCTTACGACCTCATATGGCGTTAGACGGTAAGACACCTGCGGAAGCTTGTGGCATTACAATACAAGGACAGGACAAATGGAAGACAATAATTCAGAGGGCTAGTCTTGAGTGATTTTTTTAATTTTTTATGGTTAGTTTTAGGATTTTGTACAGTAGTAATTGCAGTATTATTGTTAATAATAATAATCAGAAAACCATTCAGGGTGTCTTCTACAAAAAGCAATGAATATCCAAATAACAGTAAGGAGTCCCCCCATGATTAATTTAGAACCTATACTTGTTAATTCTTCATTAGCAATACCTGTAGTTTCTGAGGCAACTGTTAAAATGAAAAACCCTGTTACAATCGCTGTAAAAATTTGTAATATCTTTCGTAATGCAACATCTGACTTCATTATTTCCTCAACCTTTCACTTACAAATAAAACAGATCCATGTGCCGATAGTTTACAAGGAGAAAATTCAACTAGATGAGCCAGTAAGTTGCCAGTACCCATAAAATGGTATTGTCCAATCAGTGGGACATTTTCTCTGTGTCAAGGGTCGGGACATATGCTCTAAAATTAATTTAATTGTCCCAACCCGATTTTTGAATTTGTTCATATTCTTCTAATGTAAGAATTTTGATTTCATTATTTAGTTCCCATTCATAATTAGGTTGTTTTGAATTAGGATCTATTACAGGTTGTCCTCCTTGTTCAACTGTTTGAAATGCTTTTACAACATTAATACGAGTTGCAATTATTGTATCAGACCCCTGAATCTTGAAGTAACGCCAACCCTCATTTAGAATTTTATGGGGTCGAAACTGTCTAAACTTCCCCTTCGTAATACGGGATTCTTCCATGATTTACAATGGGACATTTCATAATTATACTTGATCCGATGTTTCTAGTTAACTTCAAGTCAACAATCCATCAATGATCTGTTTCAAATCATGATATGTATTAAATTCTAATGAAAATCATCCGACTCTAGGAAAATAATGATATCCCTCAAGAAGTTTCCAAAGATCATCAAATTTATCAAAAATTACAACTACTTCAAAGTCAGGAAGTAATAATTTTTGTGCAAAATCTCCTACTTCTTTACATGCATGTGTGAATGGTAAAGGAAAAACATCATCTGCATATTCTCTCATTCTTTTCTTAATTGCTTCTGCCTTCTCTTCACCACAACTATTTAGAAAATTCTCAAAATTTGGCACAGAATACTCTACCCTTATGCTATTCATAAAATAAGAAACAAGAAAGAGATTATTTTACTCTATGCTTTTGTAAGAGATTTCGCCACGTTTTTCGGCTTCTTTGACTTTTCGATAGAGTTCTCTATCTTTATCTGTCCAGTTTGCAGTAACTGTATTTTCCATACTAGGTGTTTGTGCCGCCGACTATAATAAAAAGTGTGTGTCCATTTTCTATACTAGGATAAAAAACTTTGACGATTTTTTAATAATTTGTTAAGTTAGGCGTATCAAAATTATCAAATATTAAACAAAATATGTTCATGCCTGATTTGTTCCAATCGTGACATTATTGTTTGATTTTATAGAATTTTTTTAAGGCTGATGAGGCTAAAATTGCCTTTGTTTGAAAAGCATTAGATTTTTTTATTTTGTTTATCTCTATCATTTTCTTAGTTAATTCATTATTTTGCAATTCTTCAAAAGTTGAATCATTAATCAAATCAAATTGAAATGATAACAATAAATCATAATATGCCAATTTTAATGCCAACATTTTAGTAAAAGATATAGCTTCTTGTTGGTTTATTGGAATATCAGTTAATATTGAAAACCAATTATCATCTCTAAAAGTGGCATAAAACCCATCTTGTTTTACTATGTCAAACTTCTCTAAATTCTTAATATCAAAACTATCTCCTAATTTTATTAATTCATCATAAGGTATCAAATTATCTCCACCTTGAGATTTACGTACTGTAATAGCTGTTTCATATTGTTCTTTACTCATATTTTTTACAGCTTTTAGCCCTTCAATGAAAGATGTTGTTAGTTTTTCTTTATGGTCTCGTATTTGTTTCCATTCTCTAAATAAAATTGGATTTTCTTTCTTGTAATGGTCTCTAAGAAAATCCAATTTTGATATTTCTTCTTCAGCTAAAATGCATATTGAAATGCTTAATGAATATTTTTTGTTATTATATAATAATTCAGTTGAATTTACCAACATTTCAACTTGTTTTTTTGACTTTTCTATACCATTCAGTATTTTTTCGAAGGGGATGAATACATTATTTCCTTTTGACTTGCTTTCTGTATTATCGTTCTCCATTTGTCTACTCCCTTAATTTCTATACCACATAACTCTGCTGGTGTTTTACCCTCTAATGCCATATGTGGTCTAACATAGTTATGATAAATTTGACTTCCATCAAAAATTACTGAATCCGTTTTCTTAACCCCTCTCATAACTTTCTCTCTATCTCGGAATTCTCCGTTAAGGCGTTCCATTTTGTTGTTATTTCTATCTCCATGAAGTGAAATATGTCTAATGTGAATAGGAGAACCTTTCTTTACTGCACCATACTCTTTCTGAAAAGCGTCATGATATGCCTGTAATCCATCAGTAATGAAAACTCGTGGTTTTGTTTTCATTGATTCCTTGCCCATTCTCAAAAGATTTCTAGCATCATGCTTGAACTTTGAATCTGCAACTTCCTGTGCAATCCAGAAACGAGTCTCATCATCCATAAGGGCAAACATGTATCTTTTATCGCCTTTGACTTTTACATAGACCTCGTCGGCTCTCCATGTATCACCCACTTGTGGCACTGTTTTGTCTAAATGCAATTTCATCAAATCGGTGTATTTCTTGATCCAATTATAGACAGTTTGATGAGATATTTTAACGCCTTGCAATCTGATGAATTTTTGGACATTTCTTAGAGATTCGCCAGTGAAATAAAGTTGCATAGCAGAAGTAATGACCTTTGGATTTACTGACATTTTCTCAAATCCTAGATTAAAGGAGAATCTATTATTACAATCTCTGCAAGAATATCTTTGTAAGTCATAATTCTTGTTATGTCTAATTCCATGCTTTACTATTTTTGAGGATAGACATTGAGGACACTTGTCACAACTGATTTCCTCAATTACAATTTTGTTTCTCTCTCTTACTTGTTGTCTTAGTTGGATGCTAAGGGAAATTGCTAAAGCGTGTTTGCAAGTGACATGTCTGTAAACATGGTCTGGACAGTTGCAAATCCAACCCAATTCGGTAGAGAAAATATCATAAATTCTGTTTGTTGCTAGTGATTTCATTTGGTAATGATTATCATTAATTCTTAGAATGTGGGTATTGGGATTATTTAGTAGATTCTTTGCTCTTTCTTCTCTTGTTAGGTATTGTGATTTCATTAGGTATCTATTGATATAATATATGGCGATATTATTAAATATATCGTTAGGTATCAATAAGTATATGGCTATGAAAAGACTGCTTGTGTCTGTTCCTGATGAAATGGAAAAGGCATTAGAAAAGGAACGTAAGGAGAGAATGTTAGAAACAATACCTGAAACTGTAAGGGTTATTTTGAGTGAATATTTGAGAAAATAATTATAGTTTTTTTCTTAATTTTTCTAGTTCAATAATAACATGTTTAAAATCAGATATGATCTTTTCACCATCAGAGATCATTTTTCTTAATTTATCAGAATCATCTTTTAATTCTGAAGAACAATTAGTTTCAATCTCTGCACCTAATTCAATAAGTTCATCTAAAACATTTGAAAAATTATCAATAGTTGTTTTACTGTTAGATATTTTTAATTCACGTATTGGTTTGATAGTTCGTTGTAATCTTTGTGCTTGTAACGATATACGATCTGAGTATCTACAAATTTCTTTACGACTTATGAGTCGTCTATAACCTGTATCCCAAGGTACTCTTTTACCCCAATCTTTAACAAATCTTCTTATTTCATTTAATGCGTTATCCAGTATATTTTCTCTAGTTTGGAAAACATTAGTAAATTCATATTTTTGTGAATCATAATATTTCAAATTATCATTTTCTAAAGATTGTTTTCTAAGTTTCCTATCTATTTCAGGTTTAAACATAAAATAACCTAAAGTTCCTAAAACCATGGTTAATGCTATTGCAACACCGGTGATATAATCAACCAAATTAATACTCCCAGATCCAAATATTATGATTAGAATAACTATTACCCCGAATATTCCAACTAATCCTAATATTCTGCGAGTTTTCAACAAAATACATGCTAATTTGTTTTCTAATAAATTGATCATACTTTCTTACACATGTCCCGACACTTGACAAGGAGAATATGTCCCATAGACTTGACAGCACCCATAAAATAAAATCTTATATACTTGGGTACTTTATTGTACGGTAAGGGAAAGTAATTGCCAAAAGCTGGATTCAAATCAATAACCGTTTCAGAAACTGTTTATGATAAATTCCAAGATGTATATCAAAAAAATAAAGACAGTCTAACAATGAAAGGTGTCAATAGTTTTTCAGGTTATGTAACTTACATGTTAGAAGAGATGATGCAAAAAGACAAGACATTTGCAAGATATGCTCCAAAGATTGAAAAAATTTCTGTAGATGATGATCGTGTCATTCTAAAAGATAACATCAAAAATAGAATTGCAGAAGTTGCAGTACAAAAAGGAGAATTGTTCTGTCAGCTATGTGAAGAAAAAGATTGTGTCCACATTGGATTTGTATTTTCACTTCCTGACGTATATGAAATTTTGAATTCTAGAGGAATAAAACATCCAAAATAAAGAGTAGTGGAGGAGGTGGGATTTGAACCCACGAACTCCTGAGAGACAGGATCACCCATTTTTATGATCTTAAGTCCTGCATGTCCAAAAGCACTAGGTGCTTACTTTGGCCAGGCTTGATTACTCCTCCAAAAGTGTAGAAATTTGTGTGAAATTTAACAGTTTAGAGATTTTGGAGCCATAATCAAGAATTATAAGGATTTTAAATTGCTAAAATT
>SCUP01000044.1 GCA_004297665.1 Nitrosarchaeum sp.
TTTTGATGTCTTAAGCCTTAAAAGTGGGTTTTACAAAACATTACCAACCAAGAGATGGTGCATAAAAAATAAAATGAAGAACATTTGTTGTTCTGACAAACTTTTTTGGAGGATAAAATGGTAGAAATCTGGGAGTATTTTGTATTAGCTGTTCTCATAGGGTTTTCAGCATTTTTTAGTGGAGTAGAAGTTGCAATGGTGGGGATTAGAAAATCAACAGTAACAAGGTTATTAAAACAAAAAGCAAAAGGTGCGAAGGCATTACACAAATTTACATCCAATCCAAGTTGGATGATGTCAAGTGTCAATCTAGGAAACAATCTTGTTAATGTAGCAGCATCAGTTTTTGCAACAAAGATTGCAACCGATGTCTTTGGAGATGAGGGATTAGGAATTACGGTAGGAATTATGACGTTTATGATTTTAGTCTTTGGTGAAATAACTCCTAAAATATACGCCAACGCCAATTCTACAAAAATTGCACTTAGATGTGCACCAATCTTGTTGATTTTTAGCTATGCATTATGGCCAGTTGTAAAACTTTTTGAAATAATTACAAAGACAATAATCAAATTAACTGGAAGTAGTTATCATCCACCACCAATTACGGAAGAAGAGATCAAAGGAATAGTAGCACAAGGTTTAGACGAGAACGTATTAGAAAAAGACGAAAGCAAATTAGTTCACAGTGCTTTGGAATTTTACGATACTGTAATTAGAACAGTAATGACCCCACGAACAAAAATGTTCACACTACCTGCAAAAATGCTTCTCTTTGACGCTATGCCTTTAATTAGTGAGAATTTGCATTCCAGAATACCTATTTTTGGAAAAACACATGACGATATTGTGGGATTTGTTCATGTGAGAGATATTCTGACACATTTAGAAAAAGACAACAAAATGATCACACTGGAACAAGTCTCAAGAAAACCCGTATTTGCATCTCAAGAAAAAAGGGTAAGCTCACTACTCAAAGAAATGAAAGGAAGAAAAACACACATGGCCATTGTTATTGATGAACATGGGGGTGTGGAAGGATTAGTTACGTTAGAAGATCTGATAGAAGAAATAGTTGGAGACATTGAAGATGAAACAGATGACACACCACCAAAAGAATTTGAATCTGTAGACAAAGACACAATAATTACAAATGGGAATATTAAGATTGAAAGTATTAACGAGTTTTTCAAGTCAGAGTTGCCTGAAGGAGATGATTATGCTTCCCTCAATGGATTATTACATGAAAAATTACAAGACATACCAAGAGAAGGCGATAAACTTGAAATTGACACTGTCCGAATTATTGTTGAGAAAGTAACAAAAAACATACCGGAAAGAATCCGAATAGAACGCATAAAAAAATAAAATCAGTTTTTTCTTGCAAAGTGTTCTTGTAATTTTTGCTTTTTTTCTTTCATATGGAATATGGATTCTGTATGGGAAAATGCATCATCATATGATTTTCCAAACAACATGGCTTGTAATAACAGATGATTTTCAGGTATAACAATCCCTGTCTGATCATCAGAATACATCATTTGTACGGTATCTCCAATTGAAACAGTCATGTTTGCATGAATATGGATCATGTTTGTATCTGTGAAATTAAATCCCATGTTTTTAGCATAATCTCTGATATCTTTTGTTCCTTTAGCGGTCCATAGAGTTGCTACTCCAAATTCATTTGTAAAAATATCATGGATCTCTGACGGCTTGGGGGCTTTATCGTTAAAACGAATATCCATAATATGCAAATGCATTTGTCTAGTTGGAACTTTAATTGCACGAACAAAAAGTGGTGCATCTTTTCCAAAATATGTTTTTACATCATCACCGTGATGTGGTGCTTCAGTCATTTCAATAGTATCCAATACTTGTTTTTCTGTTTGTTCAATGTCTGCCCATCTTCTCACAAGAGTTACATCAAATCGAATTAATCTCTTAGCAAATCTATCTCGTAATGGTTCTAAAATACGTCCCATACCGGTAACATTACAACTACCTTGCATGACGTGTTTTTTGCCAATAGCCAGATCATAGTTGGCTCTAGAATTAAACAGTAAATCAGAGACAGCCTCATCACCCAGTATGGTTTCTCCCCCCTGATAGATTGCCATTAGATTTTTTGGTTCATAGAGATTCTTTTTGTTCTTGTATCCGTGTCCACTAGGAGCAGCATCAATTACTAAATCACAGTCATCAAGTGCAGACTCTAGTGTGCCCGATATTTTAAAATTCTTAAAATCATTTAGTTTTTGTTCAGGAACATAAACATCTAGTCCACGAGAAATTGCCACATTAACATCATTATCAGGAGAGTATTTTCCAACACCAATTACAGAAATTTCAGGATCGTCTTTTAGAAATGATGTTATTCTGCTTCCAATAGAACCATATCCATTAACAAAAACTTTTTTCATATTTTTTCTAAAAGATTCCCATTTATTTAGATTAGTTTAGAAGATACAAATTAATCAAAAAAATAGACATAATAGAGAAGAATCATAATGAGTTTACATTTAAGAACAAAAATTGTTTAAAGATATTAACAAAATTGGACAAAAATTATGTAATTTCAAAATTATTGGACATCATTGAAAGCGGTGATGGGGATATGGGAAGAAACCAATATCTTCTCAAACAAATTAGTAAAAACAATCCAATTTTTGAATCTGACAAAAAATACTTGGAGAGGATTTTAAAAATAGATATTGACGAGATTTATAAAATTGAAAAAAACAAATCCACCGATATTCCAAAAAAAGACAGGTCTGTTTTTCTAAATCCAAATTTGACTAAATGTGCATTATGTAATAACGATATTCAATTAAATGAAAAATCTACAAGATATCAAAAAAATTGGTATCACTTAAACTGTTTTAGAATAATTTCAAAAGAGCTGGAAATTAAATCGTCAGAGAATAAGGATTTTAAAAATAGTGTAAAACCAAAAATCAAAAAAGACCCTGTTCAATTTGTACTTACTGCTACAATTTTTATTTTTTTGATTGTTACAATTTATTTCATTTTAGGACCAATAAGCATGATAGCAATGGGGTTAGGAGGAGCTATTACAATTTATCACATACTTGGAGCTAAAAATAAATTATTTTCAAAAAATATTTCAAGTAAACGTGGACCATCTGTATTTTTGGTATTTTTGTTAGGCTCCCCATTTATTATTGCTGCAATGATTGCATATGAAGGGTATACATTACTAGAATCCCCTGTTAGAATAATTCTGCTTTGGGCAATGACGATTTCATTTTGGTCAACTATGTTATTTGTTCCAATGGCAGTTGTAAGTAAGTATAGAGAAGATATTCAGCCGGATGTTAAAACATATCCCAATATTTCTATAATAATTCCTGCATACAATGAAGAAAAAGTAATTGTACACACCATAGAAGGATTACTAGAAACAAAATACCCAAAAAAAGAAATCATTTTTGTAGATGATGGTAGTTCAGATAAAACCCTAAGTATTGCAATGCAATATAAAAATAAAATCAAAGTATTGCATAAAGAAAATGGTGGAAAAGCATCTGCACTAAACTATGGTCTTATTTATGCAACTGGGGAGATTATTGTAATTGTTGATGCAGATACCATAATAGGACGACACTCATTAAAAGAAATAGTAAAAGGATTTGAAATAAATGAACATGTAGCAGCAGTTGCAGGCAACATCAAAGTAAGAAATAGAGTGAATTGGATTACAAAATGCCAAGCGTTAGAATACATTACAGGAATTCAAATTGTTAGACGTGCTTTTGATGTATTTGGCTCAATTACTATTGTTCCAGGAGCATTAGGTGCTTTCAAAAAATCACTTCTTGCAGAAGCTGGGTCATATGGCAAAGAGACGATAGTAGAAGATTTTGATCAGACTATAAAATTGCTAAAAGCAGGTTTGATTACTCAGGGAAGCTCAAAAGCTACTGCATATACAGAAGCACCAAATACACTACATGATTTTGTTGCCCAAAGAAAGAGATGGTATCGTGGAAATATTCAGGTATTAAAAAGACATTCAGATGCCCTAACTAACCCTAGATTTGGATATCTGCAGAGATTATCATTGCCTTATTTGTTTTTAGGAATGGTAGTTACACCGATAATTGGATTTACGGCAACAGCAAACGCAATTTTAGGCATAATTTTAGGAGATGGGTGGTATGTTTTACAAGTTTCAGCCATTTTTACTGTTGTTCATTATCTTATGTCTGCGTTAGCAATTAGAATTGATGATGAAGATCCTAAATTATTATGGCATGCAGGATTTTTGGTTTTTGGATTTAAACAGATTATAGACTTTTTACTGCTAAAAGCAATCATAGAGCAATTAAGAAAGAAAAAAGCAACTTGGACTAGTGCAAAAAGAATAGGAATATAAAAAAATCCATCAAACATATTTTAACTGTTATTATTGAATATTACATTAATTGTTATACATCAATTTGTGGGGAGATATTACGAATCAAAAGAAACAGAAACCCCGATTAGCAATTACAAAACAATAATGAGACAATAAAAAACTCATTATAGAAGAACCATTAGAAAAGAATTCATTAAAATAATCATATAAGTTAGTATAATGAATAAAAAATATGCTAAATAAAAATTTCAGTATTGTCAAAATTGGGATATTTGTTTTAGTTGTATCATTAATTATTCCAGTAAATTCTGTTTATTCTCAAGAATCAAGAACAGTTCAGGTTGAAGTAAAATATACGAATGGAGACAGGGCAGATTTTTACGGAATGAGTCTTGTAATATACCAAGATTATGGTAATATGCCAATCATAAAAAAAGAGATGGAGAATAATCCTGATTCCATTTCATTGCCAAAAGATCATAGATACAAAATTGAAGTGTATGCAAACGGAATGTATGGAGATGTAGGATATCTGGATTTAAAGAGCAATCAAGAAAAAATAAACATCAACATACCATTATCAGGAGGATTACAATTCAATGTTTTTTATAAAGATGGTCAGACGCCAATTAAAGGTGCAACCGTATCAATAAAATCTCATGATGGAACTCAATGGCGTTTAGGAAAAACAAATGATCAAGGAGATACAATAAGATATTGGATTCAATCAACTACAAAAGATACTGATTACTATATAGCAGATGCATATTTGGGAGAGATTCATTTAACAACTTTAACACAAATAAAATTAGTTCCAGGATTGACAAAAGATCAAAAAATTATCGTTCCAATTCCAGCAATAGTTGAAGACTTGATCACAGTGTCTCTTTACAAAACAGAATCTGAAAAAATCACAAAACAGGATGGCGATTTCTCGGTTTTACTTAAAGACGACATGGGAAATATTGTAAAAAAATCGCTAGTAAACAGCAGGGGGGAGGCATATTTTTCAAGCATTCCATCCAAAGAATATTCTTTAATTGTTCTCAAAAATGGAGTTGCTGATGCTTTATGGCAGGAGAAAAAGGTGGCCATAACAGGACAAGAAAACATGTTTAAGATGATAAAAACAAATGAACCTCCAATAATTCCCGAAATAATAGAAGAAACAACTACGGGAGACAGTGAGCCAATTTCATCATGTGATTGTGTAGCATTCAGATTGGATGATGTACAGGATTATTGGTTAAATGATGTACAAATTGCATATGTCAATACATTTGTAGAAAAAAATATTCCATTAACAGTAGCTATAATAGCAGATTCATTTGGAAATGACCAAAAGATCACAAATGTGATAAAAGATGCAGCAAGTAAAAACAAGCTGGAAATTGCTAGTCAAGGAGTTGGAAATGTACCATTTACTGATTTTTCTAAAGAAGAACAAGATAATTTGTTAAAGCAATCAATAGTTGAAATTCTAGATAGTACGGGGACAAGACCGCAAATTTTTGTACCACCACAAAACAAATACGATGATAATACAAAACAAGTACTTATAGAAAACAAATTCACGCATCTTAGTAGCAATATTTTGTTAGGCGAATTACCCCCATTTCCATTAGAAGAGGAAACACTGTACAAATTTCCTGAAACTGCCACTACTGGAAAATATAATCTTGAGCAAAATATGTTCACAGGATTATCCAGTAATGATACATACTCAGATACAATAAATTCGCTTAAAAAATATGGATTTGCAGTAATTACATCCCATCCTCAAGAATTTGCAGTGATTCAAAATGGAACTTATACAAATCAAATAAACATTGAGCAAATTAATGAATTAGAATCATTAATTCAAAAGTTACAATCAGATGAAATAAGAATTGTAAGTATTGGTAAAATTAATTTGGATTCAACGACAATAGTTATTCCGCAATGGATAAAGAACAATGCAGGTTGGTGGGCAGATGGCTCAATTGATGATACGTCTTTTGTGCAAGGAATACAGTATATGATTCAAAAAGGAATAATGGAAATTCCAAAGACAGACAAACCATCAGATACAGAAAATAATGAGATTCCTCAATGGATAAAGAACAATGCAGGTTGGTGGGCAGATGGACAGATTACCGATTCAGATTTTGTTAGAGGGATTGAGTATCTAGTAAATCATAGGATAATTATATATTGACTACTTTGAAATTTTTGCTACTTTTCCATCGCCCTTCTTCAAGTTTGAATTTATTTTCACATTTTAGACAGAGGTAATATGTAGAGATTTCTGGAAAGAATTCAGAGCAATTATTGCAAATGTAATGATTTAGCATTAATCGATAATCAACGCCAAGCGCTTTTATCTCCTTGTCACAGTTTGGGCATTTATCATTTTTATATGTAGATTCTTCTGAAATATTTCCACAATCATAATGTTCAACAAGTTTTCCCAATCTGAAATTAGAATTTTTACAAGAAGGGCAATAAAATATCTGAGTTGTTTTAACAGAATCGCATTGATTACAAGCTATTTCTTTTTTGTCCCCTAATGTGATTATCTTACCTTGTTTTTCAAGTTCATTTAGATGTAATATGATGGATTCATCAGAAAAACCAAGTAATTGTTCTATAAAATTAAGACTGATTTGTTTTGCAGATTTCAGTATGAAATCAATATGATCATAAAGTTTTATTTGATCATTTTCTGCAGCTTCTTTTAGCATTTTTACTTGTTCAGATTCTTTTTCAAAAAAAGACTGTTCTTTTTCAATAGTTTCAAAAATAGATTTAAGATTTTCAAAACGAATTGGTTTTTCTAAATATTGGTATACCCCTAACCTAATTAGTTCTTTAATTCCTTCATCGTCTTTCTCAGTAGCAGTTTCCAAGACAACCCGTGCATTTGGTTGAACTTCAAGCATTTGGGTTAGAATTGATCGTGCATCCATATCTGGAAGCATATAATCAAGTAAAACTATAGGATGTTTTCCAAGAGTCACAAATTCTTTGAATGTTTCAATAGCAGCGGAGCCATTAATACAA
Organism: Nitrosarchaeum sp.; assembly: GCA_004297665.1. Classification (GTDB taxonomy): domain Archaea; phylum Thermoproteota; class Nitrososphaeria; order Nitrososphaerales; family Nitrosopumilaceae; genus Nitrosarchaeum. Next base: position 7,424 of record SCUP01000044.1, read on the forward strand.
GTGTGAATGTGTGTATAGCCTAATTTTTCAAGATAATTTTTTAACAGCATGCCTATTGCAGGACTGTCCTCAATAATCAAAACATCATCTTTTGAACTCATCAGTGATCACTGTTTAACGTATAATAAAAATTTCATGTATAATGACAATAATTCATTCAAATTAATGAAAACCACAAAAATCGTTTATGAAATAATAAATCTTTAGCATAGTGATTATAGATGAATCTTGATCAATTTTTAGTACTAGTGCTATTTTCATTGGCAATTCCAATATTAGAAACTGCTACAGCCCAAATAGATCCAATTAATGATGTTGAATTCATACAAACTGGCAAGTTATTTACAGATAAAACAGAATTTATCATCAGC